>DATLVT010000021.1:0-10033 GCA_035577105.1 Polyangia bacterium | reverse complement strand
AATGGATTCTTCCGACCCTCCTAGCCACAACCGACCGACCGCCCCGAAGGTGACCACCTCCAGCAGAGCGACGTCCGCCCGCTTCTCCGCTTCGTTGGCGGCGATGGCAGCGTAGCCCGCCGGATGTACCTCCAGCGTGTACAGGGTCTGCCCTCCCAGCAGCATGTCACCGTGTCTCATTCGATTGATCATGGCCGACTGCTGGGTGTCCACGCCAGTAATGATCTCGCGCGACAGGACCCGTGGCGCCAGACGATCCGATTCGCGCAAGCCTGCATGCTCCAGGATCGCCGCCGCCGCCGCCCGCACCGCCGCCTGATCATCGGCGTGCAGCTCCAGCAGCCCGTAGGCTCGCTCGACGATCTGCATGCCGGGAACGACACGGGCCCGTTTCAGCGCGACGTCGGTAAGCGCATTGATGGCGATCCCGGGCCCGATCTCGACGAACAGCGAAGCCTGACCGTCCAGCGGAAGAAAGCCTTGCGAGACGGTTTGCAGAAAACCCGCCAGCTGCGGTTGAAGCACGTCCAGGAAGGTGAAGGTCCGCAGCTCCATGGCCGCGCAGTATACCGGCACGGAAGATTCAACAAAGGACCCTGGAATGGTCACGCAATCTCCCGCGGCAAGCTCCGCCGGGCATGGCCCGTCGGAGCTCATGCGATTCTACTGATTGCGCTCGGGCGGAATCCCCAGCTCGTTACCGGTGTGGTCCTTGATCTTCGCCAGGCCGCGCACCTCCACCTGACGAATCCGCTCTCTGGTCAGGTTCAAGATCGCGCCCACCTCTTCCAGGGTGATGCCACCCTTGTCGGCGACGTCCAGCGAGCAGGTCTCCGGCATCTCCCAGACCTCTAGGTGCGGGAAATTCAACTTGATGGCACCTGTCTCCGGATTGACGTCCAGGTACAGGTGATGCGAGCAGCTCACAAACGGGCACGGACGCGCCATCTGCTTGCACTCCTCCCGCGTCCCCGGCCGATCGACGTTCTCCGGGTAGATGAGCAGCTCCGACAGCCGCCGTTCGTCCCGGGTCAGACGCTTGGGCGCGATCGTCTTCGAACGAACGCGACCGTCCCGTCCCGCCGAGTGCACCTTGCGGCGAATACGGGCAACCTCGGGCTGCGGCGAGTCCTCCTCCTCCACGCCAGCATCCTCCACCTCATCCATCCCATCCGGTAGTTCGTCCATTCGCTCACTCCTCGGTGTGTCCGGCGGTTTGGGCGCCGAACTAGTACAGGTCGCTTCCGCCCCCCACGGCGGCTCCGCCCGCCAACTCGTCGGCGGCGCGTGATGAAATTCGTCTCTCCAAGCTGCTGATCCGGCGCACCAACTCGGACGCGGCGCGCTTGGCTTCGGTGATCTCTCGCTCCAGATCGCGCCGTCCGTCCGGATCAGCCGACGGCGCCTTGGCCTCCCGCTCGAAGCTGGCGATCAGATCGCGCAGGTCTTTCTCCACGGTGTCGATCTCGTCCTTGAAGCGGGCGAACGACCGCTGGATCTCCTCGATGGTCCGGTCCTCGGCCATCATCCCTTTGACCACGTTGACCCGCCGGATGACGTTGGCCGGGTAAAGCCCGCAAGACCCCCGGTGCTTTCCCTTGCGTCCCACCCGAACCGAGCGGGGCAGCAAGCCAAGCTGGACGTACTTGCGCAGCGTCGCCTCTGAAAAGCGGATCCCACGGGTTTCGAACACGTCGACGATCTGCCGCGACGTCAATCCGTTGGGCCAGGACCGTTCGATCTCCAGCAGCTCGCGCTCGTCCAGCAGCCCCATTCGACGAACGCCCCCACCCACCACCGGTGATTGAGCATCGTCTCTTGAGCTGCTACGCTTCATTTGACGACAACGAATGTATTCTACTGAATAGATTCTCATCAATGGAAAAACCGCTGGCTATCTGTTCAGCACCCCAGCCCCGGCACCCTCCGACCACGAACGCCTGCCACTGTTGGGACGCCCTTTGCCTCCGCTCGGCGTCGTCGCACCGCCGCGGCCGTGCCTATACTGAAGGCATGCGTGCGTCGCTCGCTGCGGTTGCCCTCGCGGTCGTCAGCCTATCGGTCATCGCCGGGATCGTTCAGCCGATCTCGTCGGTGGATGCCGCCGGCAAGGAGCGTCGGTTCACCAGCACCAAGTACGGACTGACCGTCGACGCCCCTTCCGGCTGGACGCTTTCCCTGCACACCGGCTACCCGAACATCCTCGCGGTGCTCTTGCATCCCAGCGGCAGCCGCATCTCCATCGCCGCCTCCGAGACCTCCGCGCGCGTCGCCCGCGATCTGGCCGAACAAAATCGGCCAGGCCTGGAAGCGCAAGGCCTGGCCGTCCTCACCGTCGTCGACGCCGCCCACCAGGGCATCCTCGTCGATGCCCAGTCCCGCACCCACGACGACCGCGTCCGCCAGTACTACCTGGTCCGCACCATCGACAAGACCCACCAGGCCGTCATCGTGACCTTGACGACCAAGAAGGATTTCCTTCCCACCATCTCCCCCGCCCTCGACATCGTGATCGCAAAAATGATCACCGACGCTCCCCTCCAGGCCGGCCCAGACGCCGGCGCGAATCACTGATCGATCGTCAACCCGTCAGCGGATCGAAGGCGGGCTCTGCCCGCCGGAGACAACGCCGGCCAAACAGGATCCGCCCCCGGCTCTCGTCGCGTGGGGAGGGCCCGCGGGAGGGGCCCTCAGGCCCCTTCCGCGCTCAGCCGTACGCCTTTTCGATTCGCTCCTGGTCCTCTTTGCAGCGGATGCAAAGGGTGGTCTCCAGGCGCGCCTCCAGGCGCTTGATCGAGATCGGCTCTCCGCACTGTTCGCAGACACCGAAGGTGCCTTCTTTTATCTTCTCCAGCGCGTGATCGATCTTCTGCAAGAAGACCTTCTCGCGGCCACGCAGGCGAAAGGTGAAAGAGTGCAGGTACTCGGACGACGCCAGATCCATTTCATCCGGCAGATCGTCTGCGTCAAGGGTCATGTCCTCGTTGAGCGTGCGCTGGGCGTTTCTGAGAATCTCCTTCTTCTTGGCGAGCAACGTGTCGCGGAATCGCTTGAGATCCTTCTTCTTCAGGCCAGTTCCTTCCATGAACGTCCCCGCGCCCCCAAGGCGCTTGAAAAATAGCCCACGAGTATAATTTCCACGGATCACGCGGTCAATGGCTCTTGCGCACAGAGCCGCGAAAAAACGCGCGCGCTGGCTGAATCTCGACGCATCGCGATCCAAATCCTTGACAGAGTTCGGTTTCCCGCACTATCGTTCCGCACTTCCAAACACGCGTACTATGACACGCGGAGGCCTTATGGGCGGTTCCGACAAGAGAAAACAAAGCCTTTACTTCCCCGAAGAGATGCTCAAGGAAATCCAGGAGGAGGCGACCCGACAGGATCGCTCGCTCTCGTGGATCGTCCAGAAAGCATGGAAGATCTCCCGCAAGGAGATCATGAAGTACCCATCGGTAAACGAGTTCCCGGGCGAAGAGGACGAGCGCGGCGCGACCGAGTAAGTGCCGCCCCGCGATTTTCTGATAATTACCGACGCGGTGGCGCCGCTCGTCGAGGGGGAAACTCCTCTGGCCGCTGCCGGGGTAAGCCGCGCCTTGGCGGCTGCCGGCCACCGGACCACGGTGTTGTCGCTCGGCGCACCCGAGAGCGTGGCGCGTGTGCCCGGCCTGGCCCGGCGCCTTCGGACAATTTCGGCGTCCATCGGCGACCAGACGCTGGACCTCAGCTTGTACGAAGGGCGCGCCGTTCTCAGCAACTCGCAGCTGATGATCATCGCCGCCCAGCCGTCCGGCCGTGCGCAGACGGCCGCGCTCCTGGGCAGCGCCGTCAAATCGCTGGCCAGCGACGGTCTCATCGCGCCGGAAGTGACCATCGGCTGGGGCGAAACCGCGGCTGCCGCCCTGTCTGCCACCTCGGCGGCGGTGCGCCTGTTTGTTTTGCCCAGCGGGCGCGTGGGCTCGCCCCTCAGCCCCGCTGATGCCCAGCTGCTGGGAACGACGCTGCTCGCTGACGACCTGGCGTCCCGCTCGCTGGTCGCCCTTGGGTCGCTCTCGGCGAACGCCATCCTGGCCCCCAGCGCCAGCGCCGCCCGCGCCCTGGGCGTGAACGCCGGCCTGGCGGCCAGAGCCTCCGACGAACCACTGGTCGCCGTCCGATTTGGCAGCGACGAGCCACCGAACGATCCAGGCACTGATCCAGCCCTCGTGGCCAACTATTCGCCGGCCAACCTGGCCGGCAAGATCGAATGTCGGCGGGCCATTGCCCGACGTTGTTCGCTGGCCCTGGGGCCGCGCACGTTGCTGCTGGCCATCGCCCCCCTTCGCCGAGACAAGGGTGGCGATGTCGTTCTGGCCGCCCTGGAACGTCTCAGCCCTCATGACGTCGTCGCCATCATTCCGGCCGACGGCGATCCCGAGATGAGCGAACGAGCCAGCCTCCTCGCCATTGAAAATCCGGGACGCGTCGCCGTCCTGGCCGGCAGCGACGACGCGACGGAACGCCAGGTCCGCGCCGCCGCGGACGCGCTGCTCCTGGCCGACGACGACGATCGAACCGGCCGGGCGGCGGCGGTGGCGCAGCGCTACGGGACGCTGCCGATTGCCGTCGACGCCGGAGCGAACCGAGACAACCTCATTGATTACGATCCCCGGTCGGCCACAGGCTCCGCGCTGCTCTACGGCTCACTTGACCCATTTCAGATCGAAAGCGCCATCCGCAGGGCCATCGCGCTGCGCTCCGACGGTGATCTCTGGTCGCCTCTGGTCAAAGCGCTGCTGGAAATCGCGCCGCGCTGGTCCGCCACCGCCGCCGCCATCGACGAAATCTGCGGTCAGATCTGATTCACGGCCAGCGTCCCTCAGCGCGCCCGGCTGGCCGGATCCTGGCTTACCGTCTCGGTGATGCGGACACCCAGCTCGCCGTCCACGTCCACCAGCTCACCGCGGGCCCAGATCTCATCGCCAACCCGCAGCGAGATCGCCGTCGACCGAGGTCCCGCGAACGACACCACGCCCCCCCGGGTGAGCGAGAGGATCTCGTCCCCGCGCACGACGATCCGGCCCAGCTCGGCCACGATCTCGATCGGCGCGCCGGCCAGGACCTGCGTCGCTTCGATTGTTCCCCGCCCAGGGGTCTTGGAATCGCCGTTGTCGTCCATGCGTTCTTCGTTCTTTCGCACAATGCGCCCGGACGCAATCGGCGCCGGACGAAAACCATCAAGCAGTCGAATGGTCCCTGCAGGATCGATGGTCGCCGGCGCCGCATGGGAGCCGACGCGAATGCGGACCGCCCAATCCGTCGTCCCGGTTGCCGGTGACACACCATCAAAGACCACGGCGTCTCCATCACTGACTGCGATCCATTCTCGCGCGGGCAGTCTGGTCGTCGCCAGTTCCACGGCGGCGACGGTCTCGATGCGTGGCGCCTCATCTTCAGAAACAGCGCGTCCTCCCTCAAGCCAGCGTCGAGGAATATCCACGAAAGCGATGCCGCCAGCGCCGTCGGGGCCATCGACCTTGATACGCAGGGTCAGCGACGGCGCCGCGCCGGGCGGCCGGATTGTTTGCAGCGAGATTCGCCACGAGCTACCGAGGATTCTCAGGGTCTCGACCAGAGCCGCTGCCAAAACTCCCCGCTCTCCGCGCCCCAGCGATCGTTCGACCACAGACGCGCCTGTCCCCAGCGCCCGATTGACCACAGCGCTGGCCAACCGTCGATCGATTCTGATTCGACCCCAGTCGTTCCCCTGCCTGAAGAAAAACGCGACGTCCTCGTCGGTCAACGTCCCGCCGTCACTGTCGATGGCATCGAAGGCCAACCGCATCGCACCGATTCGACCCAGCTCGATCACGTGAGGACCGCCGTCACACCAGGCAGCGAGCTTCGGGGAGGCCAGCGGAGCAGCGCCACGGGTGTGAGGAAGCTCGTCCTCGCTCAACGGCGTCATGTCCGGTCACGATGCGCGGGTGTCACAGTGCAAGCGTTGCCTGCACGGAACCGCCGATGTCAAGGACCAGATGCGCGAAGCGCTGGACGCTGTGAAGATCGGGCTCAAATTCCCGTCCGCAAATTTCCCAGTTGCTGTGGAGCCGTGATCTTCGCGTATTATTCTCGGAACCTCCGCGGGGCGGAGCCATCGAAAGGCTGACATGACGGAAAGCGCGCCGTGATCAACTGTCAACAGCTCATCGATTTCTGCTTTGACTACATCGAGGGTGACCTGCCCAATGACGAGCAGGCACTTTTTCGCAGGCATCTGGCGCAGTGCCCGGACTGTGTAAATTTCTTCGAGACTTACCGGCGTACCCCCGAAGTGTCTCGAGAAGCGCTGGCCACGCAGATACCCGCCACGGTGCGCGACGCGGTTCGAAGTTTTCTGCGCACCCGCCGCGACGATCTGTAAACGCCGCCTCTACGTGCCGCGACCACCGGTCGCTCTGCGCACCATGCGACTTCAGAAAAAAGCGCGTGGCGTTTTTTGACAGAGTAGGTTTTTGGACTACTCTGTCCTACATGTCCTACGTCACGTCTCTTCTGGACACCGAGCGGCGCCGCGACCCGCGGGTTCGATTGGAGATGTTCCTCAACCAGTATGTGGAGGACAACCCGGCGCGTAGCCTGGCCGTCAACCTCAGCCACACGGGGCTTTATGTGCAGAAGCTCGCCGAACCGGTCGTGCATCAGCCCAAGATCGTCGGCCTCGAGTTCGAGCTCCCCGGGACCGGCGAGATCATCTGGGCCGCCGCGGAGCCCCGCTTCGATTACCTGGGCGACTATTTCCACGTGCGTGGGCTCCGCTTCGTCGGAATGGCCCGCAAGCACGAACGCCTGCTGCGCGATTTTGTCACCGAAAAACGGCTGCGCGATCTGCGCTGGATCCGTCAGAACCGGATCGTGATTCCGAACTAGCTGCGCCCTGGCCCGTCTCCCCTCATTACCTCGGTCGGCCCTCGACTCCGCAATGGTGCGGAGCTCGGGGGCCGTTATTTTCGATGCTACTCTTGCCTCATGCGCCGGCCTGTCCTCCGGGCGTTGCTTCTCCTCACGTTAGCTGTCGCGGCTCTTCCTCGCCTGGCCGCCGCCGATTGGGAGGTCAAGCGCCAGGGAAACCGGGACTTGATAGCCCAGGCGGCGCACGCCTTCGCCGCCGACCCAGACGATCCGGTGCATGCGGCGCGTTTGCGGCGTGCCGCCGGGCGACAGGCATTGTCAAAGCTGCTCCCGGAATTTCAGCAGCGCGCCGAGAGCGCTCCGCCCCAGTACGCCAGCCTCGAAGCGTACGGGCGCCTGCTGCAGCTTTGCGGCCGCCCCGCCGAGGCGGCCGCCTGGTTCACGCGCGCTGCCCAGCTACGCCCCACCCTGGTCGCGCCAGTGGCGGCCCGCGCCGCAGCGCTGAAGGCGACCGGCGATCGCGGCGGTGCCGTCGCCGCATACACCGCGGCGCTGGAGCTGGCGACCAAACCAGCCGAACAGCGGCTGATCCTCGAATCACTCCTCCCCCTGCTGACCGACGCGGCCGATCTGGAACGGGAGGTTGCGGTTCGACGCCAGCTCGCCCAGCTGATGCCCCGCAATCCTGTCGTTTCCGACGGTCTCGTTGCTGCTTTGGCCAAGGCCGGGCACGCCGGCGACGCCGCGCAGATTCTGGAGCAGCGAATGCGCAGCGGTGGCGGCGATCGCTTCTCGCTGGGGTTGCGCCTGGCCGAGATGCGGGAGGCCGCGGGCGACGACGATGGCGCGGCTCGGGTTCTGGCGGAGCTGCACGAGGGGAAGGCGATCGCCGGCGAGCGACGGCGGGCGCTTTGGTCGCGAACACTGGAAGTGGCTCGGAAACGTGGGCGGCTCACCCAGCTGGCGAGCGATCTGTCCCAGCATCCGGGCGCCATCGAATGGGACGTGCTCAGCCATGTGCGCGACGAGCTCGGCGATCCGGAAGGGGCGCTGACGGCGGCCCGTCGGGCCACCGCCGCCGACCCTCGCAATCCGGACGTCCGGCGCTGGGAAGTTTCCCTGCTCGATCGCTTGGGCCAACAGGACGCCGCGATCGCTGAGACCGAAACGCTGGCGCGACTGGCGCCCCGTGATGTTCGCCTTGCCATCGATGTGATCGATCGCCATTTCCGCCGTGGACCCACGGCCGCCGGAGAGGCCGCTCTCGATCGAAGCCTGGCGCATTTCACCAGCGACGCCCGGGCCCTGGCCGAGCTGGCGCAGGTGGCCTCGCGCTGGTCAGAAGACCAGCGCGCCATCGTCGCCTGGCAGCGCCTTCGCCGAATTTCTCCTGGCGACGAGGCGGCCATCGTCGGGCTGGGCGAGATGTATTTTCAGCGCGGCAAGAAAGAGTCGGCCCTCCGCACCTGGCGGGAACTTCTGCATCCGGTCCCAGGTCAAAAGGCTGGCAAGGTGCAGGGCTATCTCCGGCTGGCCGACGTGCTGATGGAACACGACCTTTTCGACGAGGCGACCGCTGCCGCCAACGCCGCGCTCAACCTGGAACCCGACCAGGCGTCCCCCCACCGGAGCCTGGCCCAGATCCTGGAGCGGCGGCGCAAGACCGACGCGGCCATGCAGGAATGGGAAAAGGTCTTGGAGCTCAGCCCCGGCGCCGAGCGTACCGGCGCCCGTTACGAAGCGCGTTCGCGAATCATCGCCCTCGCTGCGCGAGATGGTCGTGGCCGCCTGGTCCAGCGGGTGGCCAAGCTGGAGGAGCAGGCCCGCCAGCATCCCCAGGATCGGGAACTGGCCATTTTCTTGGCGGAGGCGCAGCAGCGGAGCGGCAACGTCGCAGCGGCCATCGCCACGCTTCGAAAGGTCGTCGAAGCTGATCAGAAACTGGCCAGCGCGCGCGAGGGGCAGGCCGACGTCATCGTCAACCTGGTTCGACTGCTTCGTCAGACCAAACAACTGGACGAAGCCCTCGCCTGGCTGCAACGCCTGGCCGCCGAGCATCCCCAGCGGGCCAAGGAGGCGCAGATCCAGATGGCCGACATTGAACTGGTCCGTTACGACGATGGACAGGCCATGGCCCACGCCGAAGCAGCGACACGCCTTGGCCCAGGAGACAGCCAGGCCCTGGCCCGCATCGGCGAAATCGAGGAGCGCGCCGGTCACGACGAACAGGCGCTGGCCACCTACCGACGCGCGACGGGCGAAAACGGAAGCCCGGCGGCGGCGCTGGGTCTGGCCCGACTCCTCCAGCGACGCGGAAGCAGCGGAGAAGCCGCGCAGGTCCTGCGAAACGTCCTGCGAAGCGCCACCGAAGAGGACGTCGTCCTGGATGCCGGTCACAGGGCTCTGGACCTGGAAGAGTACCTGGGAGCGCGAGAGGACTTCGAACGAGCGGTGGCGATACTGGCTGTCTCGGGACATGAAGGCGCAATCTACCGCCGCCTGTTCGTCGATGTGCTCCGGCGGCTGGTGCCCGCGTTTTATCGATCCAGCTGGGACGGCGGAAGCCGACCGGGCGACCGCACGCGGATGGCCCAGCAGGGTCTTCGCCCCTTGCTTGAGATGATCGCGGAAAGCGAAGCCAGCCCTGATCCGGCCCTGGTGGAACTCCTGGGCATGCTGGGCAATCCCGACGCCGCACCGGTGCTGGCCCGCATCGCCATCGAGCCGCCCGAATCCGTGAAGGCCGCCCCAGGAACGGCGCCCGCCCTGAGAACCGGTCAGCCACCGGTGAGCGAGGCGCAGATGGCCGCAGTGATTGCCCTCGGTCGGTTGCGCGATGAACGCGGACGCGCCGTCCTGGAACAGCTGTCGGCCACGCACGATCCGGGGCTCCGGACGGCGGTGTTTTGGGCGCTGGGGCGAATCGCTCATTTGCAATCCGCTGACGTCTTCATCAAGGCGCTCGGCGACGCCAACGAAGACGTCGTGGCGCTGGCCTGTCTGGGTCTGGGACGCATGCATGACGCACGCTTTGCGCCGACGCTCGCCAATCTGATCAAGGAGCCGGCACGCCCCCCTCAGGTACGACGGGCGGCGATCCTGGCCGTGGGCCTGTCCGGCGAACACAGCACAACCACTCTTT
>DATLVT010000020.1:0-22069 GCA_035577105.1 Polyangia bacterium | reverse complement strand
ACTGGCAGAGCGGCGCGATCGACAGAGGCCGCGTCTTCGTCGTGCGTTATGACCGGATGATGGCCGACTTCGAAGGGCTGATGGACGAGCTGTGCCGGTTCCTGGGGCACCCGATGACGCCGGCCCTGCGCCAGACCATCCACCAGCGCGGCGAGACGCAGCGCAAGTACCAGTCCGAGCACAAGTACAACCTGGACAAGTTCGGCCTCGATGAAGAGCAGATCAGGCGGGATTGCGCATTCTTCTACGACACGTTCCTGCCGGCGCTGACCGCGGCCAGCGCGCCCGGCTCAGGTCGCGAGAGCGCGGAATGAGATTCGCACTGCAGCTGGCCTGCCTGACAGCGGTGCTGGTCTGGGTTTGCGGCGCGCGTCCGGCGGCCGCGCAGATCGACGGCGGCGCCCCCGACGCGAATGACGACGCGCCCCTCGCCGACCGCAGCGACGCCGCCGTCACCGGCGCTGGCGACGTCGGTCCCGATGGCGGCGGGGTCGAAAACGCCGCGCCCGCCGCCAGCGGCCTGTTCCAGTCGGGGCCCACGGGCGCGGGCGGCCCGGCCGGCGGCGCCGTCGACGGCACGCCAACAAGACCGATCGTGCTGAGCGGCTACGCGCGTGGCGACGTGTTCGTCGGCAAGGTCGCGGGGGCGGCGCGCGCGACGATGAAGGCGGCCTACGGCGAGGCGGCGCTGGCGCTGCGAACCGCCAGGCTCCCCCACGCCGACGGCTTCGCCGAGGCACGCGTGCGCACGGGCCTGCAAGGCGACCAGCAGAACACGTTCCTGGATCTGCGCGAGGCGTACGTGAACGCCTACGCCGGCCCCGTCGATCTCCGCCTGGGCCAGCAGATCATCGTCTGGGGGCGCGCGGATGCGCTGAACCCGACCAACAATCTCACCCCCGTCGATTTTCGCATTCGCTCGCCGATCGAGGACGATATCCGCCTGGGCAACGTGGGGGCGCGCGGGTTCCTTCGCCTGGCGCCGTTTCGTCTGGAAGGGGTGTGGATGCCGATCTACCTCCCCACCCTGCTTCCGCCCGTCGGCCTGCCGCCTTTTGTCTCTTACGGGCCGACGGCGATTCCCGCGCCCGAGCTTGCGAACGGGCTCTACGCTGGACGCCTTCACCTGGAGCTGCCCGCCGTCGAGATGTCGCTTTCTTACCTGCGCGGCTACGCGCCGCTGCCCGGCCTGACGATGAGCAGCGTGACGTTGACGGGAACGGCGAACCCGCCCCCGTCAATCGTCGTCGTGCGAACGCCCTACCGGCACCAGGTTGTCGGCTTCGATTTCTCCACGGCGCTCGGGGACTGGTTGACCATCCGCGGCGAGGCGGCCTACCGGCGTCCCGAAGCCGACGCACGGCGCGGCTATGTTCCGCGCGCTGACCTGCAGTACGTGCTCGGCATCGATCACAGCTTCGGCGCGCACAGCTTCGGCGCGCTGAGCGTGCTCGCGCAGTATCTGGGACGCTACGTCTTCGATTGGCAGAAGGAGAACGTGCCCGCCTTGCTCGATCCGGCCACCCTGCCAACCCTGGGGCCGTCGTACACCGACCTGGTCACCGGCACCGTCAACGCCGTGCTGGCCAGGACCAACCAGATCCTGTTTCAGCAGACTGCCCGGGTCCAGCACGTCGGCACGCTGCGCGCCGAATGGCTGGGCGCCCACGACACGTTGTCGCTCTCGACACTGGCGATCGTGAACGTCACGACGCACGAGTGGCTGGTGACGCCGCGAATCGGCTATCGCGTCGACGACGCGCTGGCCGTCTACCTGGGCGCACAGATCTTCCACGGGCCGCCCGACACCTTGTTCGGCCTCATCGACGCGGAGCTGAGCGCCGGCTACGCCGAGCTCCGCTATATCTTCTGAATGCAGGGGGCGGCTGCCATGAAACGATCGGTATGGGTCCTGGCCCTGCTTGGCGCCGGGTTCGTGTCCACCCGGGTAACCGCGGCCGAGGCCCCACCGTCGGCGCGGGAGATCATGGTGAAGGTCATAACGGCCCGAAAGCTTGATGGCTCCGAGGCCCAGATCAAGATGACGACCATCGACGACAAGGGGCAAACGCGCGAGCGGGAGCTCACCATGGCCACCAAGCTCTTCGACGGCGGCAAGACCGAGAAGCGCATCTATCGGTTCACAGCCCCGGCGGACGTCCAGGGAACGTCCATTCTGGTGTTCGACTATCAAGAGAAGGCCGACGACCTCTGGATCTATCTGCCCGCGTTGCGCAAGACCCGCCGCATCGTCAGCGCGCAGCGGTCGCAGAGCTTCATGGGCAGCGAGTTCACCTACGGCGATCTCAACATCCCCGCCCTGGGCGACTTCAACTACACGCTGAACAAAGAGGAGACCGTCGACGGCGAAGCCTGCTGGGTCGTCGACCTCCTGCCCAAGACCAACGAGATCGCCGACGGCGAGGGCTACGCGAAGAAGACCTACTGGGTCAGCAAGAGCAAGCTGGCAGTGCTCAAGGGTCTGCTTTACGACAGGGACGGCAAGCCCCTCAAGGAGTTCCTGGCCCGCGACGTGAAGCTGCTCGATCCAAAGAACAAGCGCTACCGAGCCATGCACATGGAGATGGTGAACAAGCAGACGGGGCGCCGCTCCGTGTTCGAATCGACGAAGATGATCTTCGCGCCCAAAACCAGCGACGACTACTTCACGACGACGTATCTCGAGCGGAACTAGGGAGTCTCTCTGCGTCCGCCCCGGTGCGAGCGCCCCGCGCTACGCCACCCACTCCCCCACCGCGAACACCATCGAGTAGCCCGCGGCGGCGCTGCCCAGCGCCACCTTGTCTCCCGGCCGCAGCCTCCGCTCGTCCAGGAGCTGCTTGTACGTGACGCCGATGCTGGCGCTGGCGGTGTTTCCGTACAGCGCGTGCGTGTAGACGCCCTTGGCCGGATCGACGCCGATGTCGGCAAGGATCTTGCGAACGATGGCCTCGCTTGGCTGGTGAAAGACATAGTGGTCGATGTCGTCGGGCCCAAGGCCCAGCGCCCCCAGCCGCTCCTTGACCCAGGGGGGCACGTATTTGCCCAGGCGCATCAGCTCGACGGAAGACGACATCAGCGTCCCCTGCAGCGGCACCTGGCACAGATCCCAGTGGTCGGGAGCGGAAAAGGTGTCGATCGCCCTCAGACGCAAGCCACCGCCGGGGAAGGGCGCCGATCGCAGCAGCACGCACGCGGCGGCGTTGCCGATGGTCAGACCCGCCGTCTTGGTTTGCAGATCGCGCACCGTCTGCACATCGTAACTGAGAAAATCACCGGACAGCTCCGAGGTGAAGATCAACGCCGTTCGATAGTGCGGGTGCAAAGTGAGGTAGGCGGCCGCGGCCTGGATGGCCTCCAGGTGGCCGACGCAAGCCGCGGTCACGTCGAAGGCGTGCGTGCGCTTGACGCCCAGCTTGCCCGCCACCTCCATCGCGGTGGCCGGTTCAAAGTACTGCCGCGCGATGCCGCCGCCGATGATCAGGTCCACCTCGTCGAGGGAAACGTCGTTGACGTCCAGGCACTGCCTGGCGGCGGCAACGGCATAGTCCGCGACGGAGCCGGGACGGATCTCCGGCTCGATATAGCGGACGTTCGTCTTGCACAGCGCGAACACCCGCTCGATGGCCGCCCTCACCGCCGCAAACTCGTCGTCGCCGCCCTGAAATCGGGCGCGAACGCGACGGATTGTCTCGGCGTTGTCCACCTTCGTGGCGGGAAAGACGACGCCGGGTCTGGACAGGTGCAGCTTGGGGAAACTCACTGGCCGGTGCCGCCCATCCCCACCGGGTGGATATTACCGCGGTGGCGGGCCATAAAGCGACGCTCGCTTCTCGGCATAGCCGAACCCCGCGCCCAGTCCCCAGCTCAACGTCTGCACCAGCGTCCCGTCGGGCGCGACCTCGTGCAGGAGGCCGGCGGTCGAGAAGGCCACCATCGTGTTCCCGTTCGGCAGGCGCTGGACGTCGCCCAGGGCCTCGATGTGGACGCCGGGCACGGGGGTGTACGACCAGACCTTCGTCGCGGTCTTCGCCGTCAGGTCCAGCTTCCATTCGATCGCCTGCGAGGACGACGGGGCGACGCCGTTGTTGAAGATGAGGAGGCGGTCGAGGTCAAGAATGTGCACGCCGTGGTTGCCCGCCCACAGGTCCTGGCCGAATTGACTACCCGGACCGTTCAGCACCCAGACCGTCTGCCCGGTCCGGGTGATCTTGGTAAAGCTGCTGTGGTCGAGATCGGAGAAGACGAAGGTGTCGTCCGTCTTCGAATACTGGATATAGTTCAGGTGACAGCCCCCGGCGACGCTCTGGGCCTGGCCCGAGTTGACGACCAGCTTCGTCGTTCCATCCGGGGCGCGAATGAAGACATCGTCGCATCCAGCGTCGGCGTTGTAGCCATAGAACAGCACCGACTCGTCGGGAAGAACGGTCAACTGGTGATTCTGGCCGGCAAATTGACTGGAGAGATCCTCGTCGGACAATCCGTCCATGGAGACGCGATGGACAGTCGAGGGGCCGTGGGGGTCGCAGCAGTTGGCGTTGTTGATCCACATGTACTGCCCGTCATAGCTCATGACGGCGCCGGCGATGTCCCCGGCAACTTTGTACCGCCACACGGTTTCACCGTCGGTGTCCAGAATGAAAGCGCCGCTCTGGGAGCCAGGATATTCGCCGGTGACAATGAAGCCAGGGGAAAGCTTTTCGGGCGCACTGGTCGTCACGGTGATCTGGGGCAGACCGCTGGGAGGAGGACCGGTCATGATGAGCTGGTCGTCGGTGCGGCAGCCGCCGGTCGCCTCGCTGACCGTGATCCGGTAGTGATACAGGCGCGCTGGCTTCATTCCCAGCAGCAACGTCCGGTAGCCCGTTGCCTTCAGATTCACCGGCGCCTTCATGCCGTACGACGACGTGGGGCCGAACTCGATGAAGGCCTCCGTCGGGGCCGCGGTGCTGGTCGTGAAGGTCACGATCCCGACGGTGGCGATCGCCGGGCTCAGGGCGCCGACGATGTCGTCGATCGTGCAGGGGCCGGTCACCCCGCCCGCGTCCGATCCGCCGGCGCCCGATGAATCGCTGCCGCTCGCACCACCACCGGACGGCGAGCAGCCAGCGCCGCACGTCGCGGCCGAAGCCAGGCAGCCGAACACAATGAGCGGGGCGCGCAGGCTAGGCCAAGGACTAGGCCACGATCTCGGTGATCATACCCATCGACGTGGTCGGGTCGCCGAAGTTGTCGACCGGGCTGCCGTCGGGCTTCCGGACGCCGCAGGCGTTGATCATGGTGTTGAGAACGCGGTTGGAGAACCCAGGAGAGCTGACGTGCAGGCCGGTCTTGAGGAAGCCGCCCGCGCCGCCGCCCAGGATGAACGGCACATCCTTGCCGCTGTGGGGCGGCCCGTCCGCGATCGAGTTCGACCACAAGTTGACGCTGGAGTCGAGGAGCGTCCCGCCCGTGGGCAGCTTGATCGCCGACAGGTCGTCCAGCAGGTGCTTGAAGTACCGGGCGTGGATCTTGTCGATCTCGTGGTGCAGGTTCACCGCGTCGGGGATGGCGGTGCCGGACGCGCCGTCGGTCATCACCCGATGCGAGATGAAGTGATAGGGCGGCGCCACCGTGCCGTTGATGTTGTAAGCCGTGTGGTCATTGCAGCCGCCAATCTGCAGCGTCGCGGTGCGCGCCCGATCGGTGGCGAAGGTGTACGCGATGAGATCGATCATCAGGTTCACCACCTTCTCCATGTTGGCGTCGGTGGTGTGGGTGCCGTTGACGGCCATCAGAGCGGCCGTGTCGACCATCGGGCCCAGCGTGTTCGTCATGTTGATCTCCAGCTCGCGCACGCTGGTCAGGTGCTGATCCAGGCGGGCCAGGTCGGCCTTGGAGAGCTCCTTGCGGGCCATCAGGTCGCGCAGACCGGAACGGACCACGTCGTTGATCGACAGCCGACGCTGCGCGATCTTCTGAAGCTGGGCTGGATCGGTCTGGGCCATTCCGGACAGACCGGTCAAGCGCTGGTAGATGTTCCAGGGGTTGTTGTCGCCGATGCGCAGCTTGCCGCCGGGAGCCCACGACATCGCGTCGTCGCGGTACGTCCCCTTGCGCCCCGCGTACATGGTCAGGGGCTCGACGTTCGGGGTCATGTTGCTGGCGATGAAGACGTCGATCGACTCGTAGTTCGGTATCCGCTTGGGGCTGGCGCCCGTGATCGGCGAGCCGGTCGTCACGGCCACCGGGCCGCCGTCGTGATTGTTCGAGTACTTGAAGTCCTGCTTGCGCAGAAAAATAACCTTCGACGCATAGTCGACCAGAATGCTGGTCGCCTGGCCCGCGTCGACGCCCATCATGTCAGTCGCGCTGATCGCGCCCAGCTTGGTGGGCCAGAACACCTGCGGATCGCCGTTGTGGCCCTGGATCGACCCGTTCTGCTGCATCAACACCGCCGAGTAGATCTTGGCCGGGGCCGCCGCCCGCGCCTTCGACTGGAAGGCATCAAGGGCAGGCAGGCCCAGGACGGCTCCGCCCACGCCCTGCAGGAATCGACGGCGAACAAAGTGCTTTTTCGACATTTGCAAACTCCTTACGGCAGCCGCGCGGTGAAGGCGTCAGTGGAGACCAACTCGATGATCAGGTCCTTGACGGACGTGTTGCTCTTCGATCGCAGTCCGGCCTGCGCGATCAGGTTGTGGTCGGCGTCGCCATCGGTGGTGTCGCGCCCGTAGAGGTACTCGATGAGGTGTTGCGAGTAGCAATCGTGCGCCTGCGTGCTGGCCGCCATGTTCTTGATGAGGTCGACCGCGCCGTTGTAGTTGAACGACTTGCCGTCCAGGGTGTAGGCGCCGGTGGCGTCGACCGGCTGGCCGTTCGGCTCCATCGTGCGGTACTTCCCGTAACCGTCCAGCGTCTCGAACGCGTACCCCAGCGGGTTGATGATCGCCGTGTGGCAGGTGCTGCAAGGCGCCTCCTTGGTCAGCTCCTCGACGCGCTTGCGATTGGTCCCGTTGGGGTCGATGGCCGGCAGCATCGGCACCATGGCCGGCGGCGGCGCCAGCGGCAGGCACAGCACGTCGCGCACCATGCGCACACCACGAATGATGATGTTGGGTGTCTGATCGACCGCGTTGGCGGTGATGAACCCCATCTGGGTCAGGAAACCGGCCCGCTGGGTCGGATCGAGATCGATCCGCACGAACGGATCGGGCTGGCCGGCCGCTGGTTTGGAGACAGTCTTGCCGTACAGCTGCGCAATGCGGCTGTTGCCGAACGTGTACGGCGCCGTCAGCAGCTCGTTGAAGCCCTTGCCCTGCGCGAAGACGACATCGGTCATCAAAGACAGCGCTTCTTGCCGCAGATCCGCGCCCACGCCCAGGGCCAGCAGCGGTGCCTTCTTGGCGTCGCGCCCGATGATGTCGTAGTCGCGCATGTGCATGAGCTGGGACTGGAAATCGGACACTGTCTGCTGCGCCGCGGGCAGGCCCAGCAAGCGCTTCGCCTCCGCGACGGCGCCGCCCGGGGCCGTCAGCTTCTTGGCGTCGGCCGCGGCCAGCAGTGTGTCGTCGGGCATCGAGTTGGTGAGGCCGTACGACAGGCGCGACGCCAGCTCGTAGTCGTTGAGGCGGATGAGGCCGCCGCTGACGGCGCTGCTGGTCTCCACCCGATAAATGAAACCCGCGGACTGCAGGAAGGCGTTGACCACCAGCTCGACGCCGTCGGCGAACGCGTCCCCGGTGCCGAACAGCATCGGCCCCTTGTCGAAGAGCCCCTGAAAGGTCGCCACCTCGGCATCGGTCAAGGGACGGCGGAAGGCGCGCGCGCCGAACGCCTTGATGAACGCCGCCGCCTTGCTGGCGGGGTCGGTTCCCACCGGGGTCAGCGCGGCCAGCATGGATGGCGTGCGCGCCACCTTGTTGGCCATGGTCTCGGCGGCGCCCTGGTAATCCTCGCGCAGGTCCTGGCTGACGTTCAGCACGCTGCCGTTGTTGTCGAACGCGCTCTGCAGCGGCTCGGCGACGAAGGTGCTGGACAGGCCCGGCACCGCCGGCAGGCGGAGAAGGTCGCGCACCGTGTTTTCCCACTGCTGGTGCGTCAGGCGCGAAAGGCGCGTGCTGTCGCCCGGAACGCTGGTGATCGGTCCCGTGGCGGTGATCGGAATGTCGGCGGGTTTGGTCACCGGCCCGGTGCCGCCGGGACCGCCCCCGGGATCGGACCCGGACCCGGCATCACCTACGGCTCCCGTGCAGGCGGCCAGCGCCAGGCACAGGGACAGGCTTGTCTTCGTCAGCAGCCGGCTGGCGGCGTGTGTCCGGAACTGAAGCGCGAAAACTGAACGCATGGGGACCACCTATCGCAAACGGATTTTAGCGAGGCCCGTTAGCACCTGACCCGACCCGACCCACCGGTAAACCCACGAATCGCCTGGTTGTGTGCCCAGTCGAAGTAGCGGCTGGTCGGTCCAATCGATCAATCAAAGATGAACGGACTCCGCCGCCACGTCGGCCGCTCTTGAAATGGCGGCCAGGGACGAAAATCTTCAACGCAGCATGTAAGTTTCTGAATCTATTGGCATCCAGGGGCTTTTCTCTCAGCCGACCGAGAGCTGGGCCTTCGGGATCGTGGGGCAACTGGCCCGGACCCACCATCGGGGTTCCTCTGCCCGTCACGATCCGCGGCTGATCAGCGCAACCCGGCTACAGACAGGCGTGGGCCAGCGTGATGCCGTACTTGTCGGCCAGGTAGCAGTCCACGTATTCGCGATCGCTGTCCGACAGGGCGCTGCTGTAGATCAAGATCTCGGCGATGTCGCCGTCCAGAAACTCGTTGACCACGGTGGTGCCGATGACGACCTGATTGGGCACGACGTTGTTGTCGTGCGCGGTGTCGTGGGCCTCCAGCTGGCCGTCGACCAGAATGCTGCGATCGCCGTTGGTGTAGCGGGTCATGCCGATGAACGCCTGACCGGGCGTGAAGACCCCGGCCGGCGTATAAACGTCGTTGGCCCACCAGTAGTCGACCAGGCCGTAGGCACCTTCGCCGCCGTCCAGTGTGCGGAAGCAGTTGGCGGTGTTGCCGCCGGGCACGCCGCCGCACACCAGGCCGTTGCGATTGGTGTTGCTGACGGCCGCGACCACGATGACCGTGTACGGATCGTTGCCGGTCGGCAGCGCCGCGGCGGCCATCGACATGGCGGCCTGTCCGTCAAAGTGCAGGACCGGCATCCCGTTCAGGGCGTTGCTCACAAAGCGAGGAGCCTGGCTGCCGTTCAGCTGCGCGGCGTTGTTGGCGTTGGACGTCCTATCCAGCCAGGCAGTGATGCTGTCCCCATCGACGACGGCGGTGAGGGCGTCCGCCGACAGCCAGGTGCTCAGCCCGGTGACCGTCTGCGGATCATAGGCGCCGGCGACGCAGACAGTGCCGCGGGCGTGCATGCCGGTCGGGCAGTGGCACTGAACCGCGCCGAACGCGCTGGACTGGCAGGTGGCCATGGCGTCGCAACCGCCGTTGTCGACCAGGCAGGGATCGGTGCTGTAGGTGGCGAACTCGATCTTCTCGAAGCCCGTCAGATCGCCTGGATACTGATCGGTGCGGTCAGAGCGCTGGGATTCCAGCTGCTCCAGGAAGTAATACTTGTACGCGCCGGGCGCCGATAGCTGCAGCACTTCGGGCAGTCCGCGGGTGGGGTTGGGCCACGAACGCTCCCAGAAGGACGACGCGTTCAGCGTCCCCAGCAGGTGCATGTCGCCGCGCGGAACGCCGCCCTCCGCCGGCACCGCGCCGCTGGTGTTCGAGCCGTAGACGTTGAAGGTCTTGATCCCGCGCATCCACTCCGAATTGCGGAAGTTGGTGAAGTTGATCAGACGCAGTTCGTTGACGGTCACGACATCGGCGAAGGTGGTCTCGAACCACTGGGTCAGGCGCGCGCTGCTGGACAGCAGCGCGCCGGCCGGCGCGTAATCCTTGCTCCAGTCGTGTTGGAATATGAATGACTGATCAGGCGGCACGCCGCCGGGCGGATCGGTGATGGTGTTGGCGGCCACCAGGTTGTTCTGTCCGGCCTCGCTGCTGGCGGCGGCGCTGACCGGTTTCAGGTAGGTGCTGACCTTGCCGGCCGGGGCCAGGCTGACGTCGCAGCCGTCGGGGATGCTGTCTCCATCGACGTCGGCGGCGCTGACCACGACCAGGTTCGGATAGTGGGTGGTGCAATAGTTGTCGACGATGTGCACGGTGTGCGTGGCGATGCCCAGGGAGGGCGTGTCCCCGGAGGTGGACGCGCCCAGCGTGACCACCAGCGTGTCACCCGGCTGCACCGACGGATCGATGGCGAAGGTCAGCGTCGTCCACGGATAGTCGGGGCCGACAAACAGGTCGCCGTCGCTGTTGTTCATCTTCGCGGCGCCGCCCAGCGTATAGGGCAAGGTGAAGGCGCTGCCGCCCCGGGTGTGCATCACGCTGATCTCCACAGTTCCGGCGTTCTTGTGCGTGTAGCTGTTGGCGCGCAGGAAGCCGACCACGTTCGGCGCAGGAGTGGTGATGCACGATTGTCCGTTGCCCTGGTAGCCCTGGTTGCACAGGCAGGCGTTGGTGTTCCCGGCCAGCCACTGGCAGTCGGCGTTGGTGGCGCAGCCGCCGTGGTTGATGGTGCAGACGCTGATTTCGCAGGTCGTGCCGTCGCCGACGTAATCGCCGGTGCAGGTGCAGCTGTTGGTGCCGGGGCCGGTCATGGCGCACGCCGCATGGACGTCGCAGCCGCCGTGCGCGGTCAAGCAGCTGTTCACCGGCGTGCAGGTGACGCCGTCGCCATCATAATGCGCGTTGCAGGCGCAGCTGTTGGTGCCTGGGCCCGTCATGGTGCAGGCCGCGTTCGCGTCGCAGCCGCCGTTCGCGGTCAGGCAGCTGTTGACCGGCGCGCAGGTGACGCCGTCGCCGTCATAGTGCGCGTTGCAGGCGCAGTGGTTGGTGCCGGGGCCGGTCATGGTGCAGGCGGCATGGGCGTCGCAGCCGCCGTTCGCGGTCAGGCAGTTGTTGATCGGGGCGCACGACTGGCCGTCACCGCTGAAGCCGGTCTTGCAGGTGCAGCTGTTCGTCCCCGGGCCGGTCATGGCGCAGGTGGCCTGGCCGTCGCAATAACCATTCCTGATGAGGCAGTTGTTCACCGCCGCGCAGGTCTTCCCGTTGCCGCTGTAGCCGGTGCCGCAGACGCAGGTGCTGGTGCCGGGGCCGATCATCATGCAGTCGGCGTGGGCGTCGCAGGTGCCGTGGTTGGCTGCGCAGTTGTCGATCGGATAACAGGTCTGGCCATCGCCGTGATAGCCCTGCTGACAGGTGCACAGGTTGGTCCCCGGCCCCGTCGTCGTGCAGGTCGCGTGGGCGTCGCAGCCGCCGTTGCCGGTCTGGCAATTGTTGATGGGCGTGCAGGTCTTGCCATCGCCTTCATACCCGGTCTTGCAGCTGCAGGTCGCCACTCCCTGTTTGTCCGTGCACACGGCGTCCACCGCGCAGCCACCGCCGTCGATGGCGCAAGGGTTGATGGCGTCGGCCACGGCGTCGGTCTGGACCTCTGCGTCGCGATCCGCGCCGTCGACCACGGTGTCCGTTCGCCGGTCGCCGGTGTCAGCGCCGTCGACCGCCGCTTCGGGTTTTACTTCGACCTTCACCTCGGCGGGCGCATCGACGTCGGGGCGCAGGTCTGCCCGCAGGTCCACAAGCGCGGGCCCGTCACCGCTGTCTCTGGTGTCAGCCGAGTCGCTTCGCGCGTCGCCCGCGCCTGCCGGGCCATTGTCGCCGCAGGCGGAGAAGCTGGCGATCAAAGGCGCCAGCAGCACGAGGCGAAGCGGGATCAATTTCATTGGGACCTCGAGGTGGGGAGAAGGTGAAGGTGGGCGTGAATGGCCCAAGGAAGGACTGGGGCGCAGCACCAATCGGACAACTCCCACAAAACCTGAGGAGAGAGTGCGTGCGGACTGCCAAGGAAAGCTAAAGAGTTGGGAGCGCGGCGCCGATGAAGCCCAGCGACACACCGCGGGACTCTCTTGCCCGACGCCACAACCTGGCCAGTGTCCGACGGCAGGCAGGTGTTACGATCGCCAGCATCATGCTGATGCCGCGGCTCTCCTCCGCTCTTCTGGTCGTCTTGTCGGCGTGCACGGTCGCTTATGCGCCACCGGCCGCCGGCCCCGTGTCTCCGTCGATCGCGGGGCGTCCCGACATGACGGGCTGGCGCTTGATGGGCGATGCCTGGGTCACGGGACCCTTCGAGCGCGCCGTCATCACCGTCGGAAAATATGAAGGTCGCTTCGCCCGCGTCATGCTGGTCGTCACCGACAGCAGTCTGGAGGTCGGCGACGTGGTGATCCTGTTTGGCAACGGCCAGCGGTGGTCACCCGGCCTCCGGCATTCCTTCGCCGACGGAGCGCGCAGCCGCGCCATCGACCTTCCGGGCCACGTGCGCTTCATCCGCGCCGTCGAGTTGATCCACGGAGGCGTGCCGCCCGGGACGCGCGCCCACACCGAGCTCTGGGGCCAGTGAGCGATCAGTTCTTCCAGAAGCAGAACAACGCGTGAAGCGCGTGGGCTTTTGACCTGGGTTTCAGCTCGTGCCAGCATCGCCGGTGATGAAAACGCTCGCGTCCATTCTCCTTCTGCTGGCAAGCGGGACAGGTCAAGCCGCACCCAAGCGCAATCCCATCACCTGTGAAGACATCGCCGCGCTTCATGAAAAGACGGTGAGCAACAAGATGGCAGGGCCTTACTCGCCTTCACGCATCGAGGAACACCCGGGAAGCTGGGGCGCGATTCCGGCGCCGCTGCAATCCTTGCCGAAGGGCGCAAAGTTTTGTGGGTCGGCAGTGGCGTTCTGGGCTGATAAGTCTAGACCCGGAGCCGTGACGGCCTACTACGTGAGCGCACTGTGGGACAAAGAGATCGCTGATTTCTATGCACCCATCGCCGCGAAGATGGGGTGCACCTTGGTGCCGATGGACACCAGCGAAGACACCTACACCACCCACTCCCGCACGACGATGAAATGTCCCAAACATGTCGCGTACACCATCGCGGCGCCGCAAGAGACTTTCATCAGTATCTCTGTCTCGGCCTACTGAGATCGCTCAGTCGGTGCCGCCGTCGACCTGGCCACACACGTCGGCGGTCGTGTCAGAAACGCGCGTGGCCATGAACGAGGCGCTGCCGCTGCCGAAGTTGTAGTCGTAGGTGATCGAGCACCCCGACAGCTTGTACGGACCAGTATCCGTGTGAGCCGCCGACACCGAGCAGGCGCCGACGGGATGACACTGCAGGGTCGCCGACGCAACACCCGCATCGGTCTGGACGTAAGTGCCGACGCAGAGGTCGCAGATCATTCCGCCCACGGAGCCCGTCCAGGTCGAACAACCCGCGTTGTTCGTGAACGTGAACGTCTCGCTTCCTTGAACGCCTGTCCAGACCCCGGCGAACGGATCGGTGACGACGGCGCCGTCGACCGGGCAGGCGCTGGCCTCACTGCTGGCGTCGGGCGAACCTCCATCGCCCGGGGAGTCGACGGTGCCGTCGCTCGACGCGTCGGTGCCCGCCGCACCGCCGCCACCGCCAGAACCGCCACCGCCGGCGCCGCCAGAACCCGATCGACTGGCCGACGAGCTACCGCAGGCGCCCCCGCACACGAGCACTGCCAACAAGATTCCGCCCCGGAGAGTGCGCCACGCAGTCATCGCGCGACCCTAACAACACCCGGGGGACGTTCACAAGCGCCGCCCAAGGGGACGGCCTCTCACAAACCGAGCGTGCCGACCCACCAGACCGACCCCGAGCCGGACTCGATCGTGGTCGGCGTACCCATCCGGGACAGACTGCCATTGTTCTGGTCGATCCGGAACACGACCAGCTTGCCGCCACCGTCGGGTCTCTTGTTGGCAGCCATCGTCGCGACGCTGTTCGGCTGGGTGCCGGCGATCAGGTAGGCGCCGCTTGGGTCCAGCGCGAAATCGCGCGGGTAGCTGAGCGAATCGTCGGTGTTGCTGCTCATGGTGGCGGCGCCCGTGCCGGCGTTGATGGAGAAGGTCACCAGCTTGTTGTCGAAGCGGCTGCTGACGAACAGGAATTTACCGCTGGGGTGAACGATAACGTGGCCGCCACCGCCAGCCTCGGTCACGAAGGCCGGGATGGGGGAACCGACGGTGGCCAGCCGGCCAGCGGCCTTGTCGTAGGTGAAGGTGACCAGCGTGGCCTCGACCTCGGTGACCCCGTAGGCGAACAGCTCGTCCATGCCGAAGGCCAGGTGCCGGATCTGGCCGCTCACGCTGACGGTCGCCGGCGTGTTGGGGATCAACATGTTGTTCATCAGGCGGAACTGCGCGACCAGCCTGGCTCCCAGGCAAGAGACCAGCAGCGCGCTGCCCGACGAGTCGAACAATGTTTGATGACAGTTGGGTGCGCCGGCGGTGGCGGCCACCTTGGTGTCGGCGGGAGCGCCCACGGTCCCGTTGGCCTGGACCGGGTGAAGGGTGACCTGACCCCCGGTGTAGTGGGCGACGGTCGCCCACTGGCCTCCCGGATGGACGGCGACGTGCTCGGCGTTGCTGGCGCCGGTGGCGACGTCGTTTATCAACGCGAGCGCGCCGCTGCCCCCGTTGACGGAAAAAGAGGAGAGATGGGCCGACGGAGCCTCCTCGGTGACCGTGAACAGGTACTTCTTGTCCGGCGAGAAGGCGCCGTAGAAGACGTTGCTGCGGCCGTTCGTGGTCGGACCTTTGGTCAGCGCGCCTGTGGCCAGGTCGAGCTTGAGGCTGGTGATCCTTCCGGGGGCCCCGTAACCGGTGCTGCTGGTGGTGAAGACATAGGCGGTCCCGCCGCCGCCGACGACGCCGTCGGGTGGGCGATCGGCGCCCGGGGCGCGGTCGGGCGTGCCGCCGTCGTCGCCGGGGGCGCGGTCGGGGGTGCCGCCGCCGTCATCGCCGGGGGCGCCCCCGGCGCCGCCGCTGCCGGAGAGGCCGCCACTGCCGCTGCCGCCGCTGCCCGAACTGCCGCCGGTACTGGAGCTGCCGCCCTGCCCGCCTGTGCCGGTGGAGCCTCCGGCGCCGCCCTTGCCGCCGGCGCCGTCGCTGGTTGTGCACGCGAACAGGAGGGGCAGGAACGATAGGATCAACAGTCTTCGCATGGGGTGGGCCCGAATCTACTCCACGTTCGTCCGTAGCGGCGAACGTCAATCTCAGGCGCATCTTGGTATCGCAGCCTCGTAACTTGGCCAGAGCTGAAAAATCAATGACGGCGCGCACAGGTGAAACCTGGCCCACCGTCGCTGTTGAAACTCCGATCGGCGACGCCCATGATGAGCGGACGTTTCACCGCAACCCAGGGGGCTTCGTGAACAAGATTCCTTTCGGCCTGTTGCTCCTGCTCGTTCTTTTCCAGGCTTCTCCGGCTCTCGCCGAGGTCTCGCTGCACGTCGTCCTGCCGACCGTCGAGAGCAAGGTGCCCATCGAGAAAGAGGAGGCGAATCCGGGCACCAGCTATTCGTACCCGCGGTTGCACCTGGGCTTTCGTACCAAGGACAAGGGTCTCGGTACCGCCAGCATCTCCTCGCCGTCGGAAAAGACCCCGCGCCCCCCCGAAGACAAGATCCGCCGCATCGAGATCTACCTGACCGGCGCCCCGGCCGTCGCCCGAACCGGCCAGCTGCTGGAGAAGTGTTTTCAAGAATCGCAGAAAGTGAAGGCCTCGGGGGGAAGCCTCAAGCTGGTCGTGGACGTCACGACCGTGACCGAGGAAAGAAACAAGGTGGACGGGATCACCGATGTCAGCCCGCTCGACAACAACAAGAAGGAGAAGAGCATCGCGAAGATCAACAGCCTCGCTTCCCCTCCTCCCCCGGAAGCCCCCTGGACGACCGTCAACATCCTGAATCCGGTCAGTTTCAAGTGCAGCGCCCTGTGAACCAGGGCAGAGGCGGCAATCCCTGATGGCAATCCCGGGTGGCAATCCCTGGTGGATCGTCCGGTCGGGCTCACCGGCGCCTGGCTGCCGGGGACGCCGCCCCCATCACGAGACCGGCGACTCCGTCCCCTTGGTGCGGCGGCGGCGAAAGCGGACGTGGCCCCCCTCCTCGTATTTCTCGAGGCCCATGCTCCAGGGAGATTTCGCGTCCTCGGGCCGCGCCGAGAAGTTGCTCAGCTCCTGTAATCCCTGCTGCGAGGCGCATTGCCCGACCTGGGTGAAGATCCCCGTGGTGTCGGCGTGCAACGTCTTTCCCGCGTACCAAAGACGGCTGAGGTGAACCAGGTTCTCCTTGGCGTCGAAGCGAAAATCCTCGAGGCAATACGCGGTCAACCCGTCCTCGAGGTGCTTCGGATCCTTGTCGACCAGCGCCCATTCGGCGCACCGGTCACCCAGCTGCAACAGCGGCAGCCAGTACTCGGAGGGTATCTGCTCGCGCACCTGCTGTCGCAACGATGCGTCGGCCTTGCGATAGGCGCGGGCGATTTCGCTGAACCGGTCGTCGAGCGGCGACGGCACCTCCTCCGGCAGGCCTGCCTTGGCCGCCTCCAGCAGATCCACCAGGACAAAGAAACCATCCCCCGCGAGATCAACCTTCCCTGCTGTCGTCATCGGCGAGCTCCCTTCGACATCGTCCTGGACCCCAGGGGATATCCTGCGCCAAAAAGGAAGCGGCGGCGGCTTTGTTTTGGGGGCACGGCGGAATCGACATGACTCCTTCTTGCCCACCACCGCGCCCTTTCGTCGTGTCGCAGACGTGACGCAATCCAGACGCGGTCAACCCGCCGCCCGCCATCGCCAACCTGTCGGTCGACCACCCTGTCGTGTGGCCCCAGGACAAGACGATGACGACGGTGACGGTCAGCTATGACGTGACCGACAACTGCGCGGGGACCATCCCCGTCACCTGCACGGACAGCGGCGGCGCCGTCTCGTGCGAAACGCGACCGTCGTGGTGCCGCACAACCTGTAGTGGCGCCATTGGCCCTCGGCTGGGCCCGGCCAGAGTCTGACATCGATGCCGTCGGGCGCCCTCGGGCGCCCGGCGGTCAGGGCGCGTAGGCGGGCATGGGGCGGGTGGCGACGGCGCGCAGCCATTGCCAGAGGTCGGCGACGTCGGGTTCGGACATGTGGCTCATCGCCGGCATCTGCAGGCCGCGTGCGCTGGCGTCGATCGGCTTGTACTTCACGTGATAGAAAAGATTGCGGCGACCGCGATAGTTGTAGATGGGGGTCGGGTCGACAAAGTCCCATCCGAACGCGGCGCCCACCTGGCGGGCACCGTGACAGAACTGGCAGTTTTGCATGAACAGCTTCTGTCCGTGCTGCACCGCCGGCTCGTCACCGACGTTGAACTGCGCGAAGTACGCCTGGCTGGACACCAGCTCGACGCCGGTCAGTGAATCGGTGTGTTGCCAGGGCGCCAGCACGCCGCGCGCCTCCGGCGCCAGCGCGGGGTGTCCAGCGGAGGCCGACACCAGCTTGATCGCGCCGAACTTTATCGGCCGCGCGTCGGCGAAGCCAGAACGCGGGCGGCTGAGCGCGGGGAAAGACGTTCGCCAGTTCGCCTCTGATGAGGGCCGCGTGGCGATGGCCACGAACAGGTCGAACGACTTGACCAGGGCAGCGTCGCGGAACGGCAAGGGCACCTGCATTCCGTTCCCGAAATGCAGCAGCGCCAGGTCCAGCGCCGCAGCCGGAGCATATTCATCCAGGACCGCCTGCAGCGGCACGCCGCGATACTCCAACACGCGTCCGTACTGCACGTCGGTGCGGCGGACCTCGACCACGGGCAGCTTGGACAGGTCGATGACGCGCGGGTTGGTGCGCTTGTCGGCGCCGGCGGCTGGGCCCGCGGTCCGTGTCCAGACGTCCAGGGTGGCGCCGGGCGCCGCCAGCGCTACACTGGCGGAGAGCACCGGCGGCACCACAGCCAGAACCGAGAGACACCGACAGAAGTGGTTGAACATCCCCACTGACACTTCAAGCGTCGTGCCATGCCCGTTTGTCGGGGAAGCTGCCCCCGGAACGGCCGCGTCCCCGGCGACCCTGGCGCCTTTCGCGAATTTTTGTCGCCAGCGCACCGGTGCGGCGCAAAGAGTGCCGCCGCGACGCGTCCCATCCGAACGGCTCAGCTATTCGATCTCGATCCAGTCAAGGTCGGGCGCGCCGCCGGTCCCGGGAGTGAACTTGATGCTGTTGGTCGTGCCCGCGTAGAAACCGGAGGGCGTCAGCAGGATCGAGTTCACCTTGTCCCATCCGCCAGTAGGGGGAAACGACACGAAAGGGCTGACGGTCACTTGCGCGGTATAGGTGCTCCCGCTCTGGGAATCGCTCTCGGCGTCGACCTGCATGGTGTGCGAGACGCTGTCGCCATTCGTGTAGTAGACGATCACGACATGTGACCCCGTCGTGGCAGCGTAGACGCCGGTGATCTTGGTGATCGACTTGATGGCGCTCAGCCGCTTGCCCTGCGAGCACGAAGAGCAGTTGACCACCGTACCGCCTTTGGTGGTGGCATTCTCGCCCTGAAAGGTCTGTCCGCGGTAGACCGTGATCGGCGAGCGAAATGTCTTGGTGGCGACCGGGCAGGTGCTGGGCCCGTCGGTGGTCGTGGAACCGCAAGCGCGGCAATCGCCGACTGTGTTGACGCTGTTGATGTACGGATTGCTGTACGGCACGTTTCCTTGGGCCACGCCCAGACGTCCCGGCACGGTGTCCTTGTCGAAGCCGGGGCCGTTGCAATAGAAGGCGTCCAGCGTCCCTGCGCTGTTGGGAGTGAACAGGTTGCCGAAGAACGTCCCTTCGCGGTTCGGGTACTGGGCGTTGGTTCCCCAGCCAATCGCGGTCATCGGCGAATCGAGCCACAGCGGGATGTGCACCCCCGAGGTGTTGATGTGGGCCATCATGCAGGCAGAAATCGCTTCCTGGCAGCTGCTGTCGCAGGCCCCGGTCTCCCATTGGGGCGCCAGACCGATCGCGCCAGCGTAGGTGTACCAATTATTGTTGGCGTCCTGCTTGGTGATCTTCTTGCCGACGGGCAAGGCGCAGCGGACCAGATAGGACACGGTCATGCGACCGCCGGCGGTGCTCATCAGACCATTATAGGATGTGAGGCCATTGTAGGTATTGAGGCCATTGTAGACGTTGAGTCCGTTATACGTATTCAGCCCGTTGACAGCCTGCAGGCCATTGTCGCTGCCGGTCGCCGCCCCTTCCTCGTTTTGAGTGACATCCGTGTTTTCCGAACACGCCGTGACGACCGAAAGAGAACAAGCTGCCACAAGAAGCTTCCATCGCGTTTCCATACCGCAACAGAATGCATGTAATGTGCCCGACAATTAATTATGTAACCATGATTGTCGACCTTGAAATCATTGAACACTGCTCGTTCTGGTCAGCCGTCTTATTGTCTGCCAGGCAACAAACGTCCGTAGCCAGGCAACAGTCAGCCCACCGACAACCAGCGCATTGATCGCATGACACCAGCGGACTGCGTGGCTCTTCGGAACGGGAACACAGTCGGCAAAGAATGCGATCGTGACTTTCACAATCACTCCCGGCGCGCATGAGCGCGCTTCAGGAAGCCATGACAGCCCGCAAAGAACGGCGCCACAAAGGCGCTCAGAGTCACTGATGTTTTCTACTGTCGGATCGTCGAATGGCTGTCCGCACGGTCGCAACACCATGCCGCCACGACGATATTATCTTCTGGACCAAAGCCTAGCCAGATCGGTCACCACGATCCAGGAGGATCCAGCATCACGATCGCCATCGACACTTCCAGGAGGAACTGAACGGGATGATTCTTGCGATTTCTGGAAGACTGTCTTGCGCGCCTTGGCGGTTCCGCCGGCGCGGCGCTGAGGGTAGATTTATCAGATTAGCGACACTGCCGCTTCATGCTTGTACATTCCCGCCAACAGCACAATCCGTCACTCGGTTAAGTCGTTTTTCCGCGGGCCAGGCGGCCGCCGCTCACAGGCAGCCAATTCGTTTGGCGTCCAGGACAATGTCGTCGTAATAGACGTCGAACGCCGGCCGTCCTTGTGGATGCCAGTCATAAAAGCCGAAGCCGAAGTCGGTGAAGGCGCCGATGAGATTGCTGTTCATGTTATTGAACAGAGGCGTCCCCGGCGCCTGGCCCGACGGATAGCCGACGTCTCGGTTGTTCAGCGAGCCGATCATCTTGCCGTCGCCCCAGACGTTGATCTCGTCGGGATCATCGTTGAACTCCCATTCCAGGCAGAACCAGGTCGCCACCGGAATGTCGCCAGTCGGGTAGGCCTGCCGCTCGCCACCGGGCGATCCGGAGAGCTTGATGAAGCCCAGCTGCCATCCGCTGCCGTGGTTCGCGATCGACATGTAGGTCGGCCTGGGAAATCCGCTGGTGCCGCCCCAGACCAGACCCATGTTCTGGTCGCGCGGCTTGGGCGCAGCGTAAACGTACGCGCGCCCGAAGTTGTGCTTCTGCAGCGCAGCCGGCGCGTTCTTGACGATGATGTACGCGTAGTCGGCCGCCGGCGGGTTGGCGTTACCGTGGAACTGCATGGCGTGCTTTCCGTGGGCGACGATGGCCTGCTGCACCTTCATCGTCGCTGTGCCGATGCTGGGCATCGTCCATTTGGTCGGGTCCACCTGGCCGCTTTCAAAATCCTCACAAAAGAGCCCGACGCATCCTTCGCTGTCACCGCCCTCGGCGCCGCCGTCTTTTGCGACGCCGCCGGCCTCCGTCTCTGGCCCTGCGTCGCCGCTGCCACCGCTACCGCCGTTGTCGCTCCCGCCACCGCCAGCAGCCGGTGCGCCGCCCCTGCCGACATCGTCGGTCCCGCCGCTGCCGGCGCTGTCGGTGCCCACGCCCCCGGTGCCGCCGGCGCCACCGCTACCAGGCGATGTCCCGGAAGATCCTTTTCCTCCGCCACAACCGAGCGTGGCGTAGATGAGGACCAGCAATGCCTGCCGTCGTCGATTGTGGCTCACCTCGATAGGGAACCGCCAGATGAGCGCCACGGTTCACCGGTGCGTCCGCACGGGTGATCATCGCGATGGGACAACCCGACGTGACACTGACAATCCACGACTATTGATTCCAACGAGTGACGGATATGGGTGCTGGCGGGAATCTGCAAAGAGACGGTGGCAGCAAAACGCCGCGAATGGGACGTCGCGCCTTCGTCCGGTCCTTTGCGACGGCACGGCAACGCGATCCGGAGGCATCATGGTGCGACGATTTCCGATGAAAAGGATGCCAGCGACGCTCATGGTCGCCGGTCTCGTCTCCGCTGGCTGCTCCGGCGCGATCGGTGACTCTTCGGGGAACGGAACCATGTCCGGGCCTGCCCCCACCGGCGGCAATACCAACACCGGTGGCGCAATGGGACCAGCGGGGTCGACCGGATCAACCGGACCTGGAGCGCAGCCAGCGGCCACCATGCACAAGCTGACGATCGCCGAATTTACCAACAGCCTGCATGACCTGCTTGGCAGCAACGTTCCGGTGGCGGCGCCAGCGCAGCTAGAGCCGGACCAGCAGCTCGACGGATTTCGTTCCGTTTCGGCGTCGATCGTGGCGGTATCGCCGATGGGCATTTCGCAGTTCGAAGCGGCGATCAATGCGGCGACCAAGTTCGCGTTCGGCAGCGCGACCCAGGCGGCACAGGTCCTGCCGTGTGTCCCTGCCAGCGTGACCGACAGTGCGTGTCCTCTCGGGCAGGCGCTGAGCACGTTCGGTCGGCGGGCGTTTCGACGCCCGTTGACGGCGAACGATGTCGCCCGCTATGTGGAGGTGGCGACGGACATCGCCCAGGAACCGAACAGCAGCATCCTGGTCGGACTCAAGTACGCCGTCTCGGCGATCTTGCAGTCGCCGGATTTCCTGTACCGGGTCGAGCTCGGAACGCCCAGCCCGGCAGACGGTGGCCGGAACAAGTACACCGACTACGAGATGGCGTCTCGGCTGGCCTCGTTGCTCTGGGTCTCTGTTCCCGACGACGCCACGCTGGAGGCAGCGGCCAGCGGGAAGCTGTCGACCCCGGCCGGTGTTCTGGCTCAGGCCAAGACGATGCTGGCGTCCCCGAAGGCGCATCAGTCA
>DATLVT010000019.1:0-6630 GCA_035577105.1 Polyangia bacterium | reverse complement strand
GTGTTCTTCGAGGCCGGTCTGTCGGCGGCGGTGGCGGCCGACATGATTCGCGGCCGGGCCCGGCCGCTGGAGCTGCAGCTGGTGGCGGCGGCGCTGGTCGATCTGCGGCTGACGGCGTTGCGCAAGTACCAGCGCAGCGGTGGGGCCGAGGTGCTGCCGCTCTTGTACCTGGAGCAGATCTGCGCGCGGGCGGCCAAGCGCCGATCGGTGGCGCGCCGGGTGTTGCTGGACGTGGCGGAGGCCAAGGAGATCGGGCTCGAGCGCCTGGAAAACCGCCTGCGCCGGCCGCGCGCCCAGCTGATCGAGATCCTGGCGGCGTTCAAGAAGAAGGGACTGCTGCGCTCGCGGCCGTCGCGCCGCGGAGACTTTTACGCGCTGGTGCATCCGGCGCTGCGAGAGCCGATCGAGGATTTCGCGGTGGCCGATCGGGCGCGGGCCACCGAGACGCGGCGCCGGTTGCGCCGGCGCCTGCACGCCGGCGAGCGGCTGCGCCTGCGCGATCTCGTCGCTGTCAGGCGCCACCTGGGTTCGGCCCTGTCCAGCGACGAGCAGACAGCGGTCAACCGCAGCCTGCGGCGGGTCGGCATCCAGGTCGGCGCGGCGCTGGTCTTGCTGATCGGCCTCGGGGTCTTCTTGCTGACGGATCTGCGCCGCTCGTACACGCTGGGTTTCGATCCGCCGGGGGGCGGCGGCGCGTCGCGCGTGGTGGTGCGGCTGGGGCGATCCAGCCTGTCGTTTTTCAATTTTCTCCCCAACCGCCCGCATTTTGGCGCGGTCCTGGCCGACACCGGTTTTTCGCCGGCGGGGTTGGTGGCCGAGGAGGCCGAGAAGATCGCCGCCGGCAAGGCGTCGGGGACGCTGGACGCCGGCGACGCCAAGAAGCCACGCTCGGCGGGTTCGGCGAGCGCGGACCGTCCGGCGACGCCGCCGGTGCCGGGGTGGCTGCGCGAGGTGCTGAGCGGGTTGCGCCCGGTGCCACGCGGCGTGGCCAAGGCGCTGCTGGGCGATCCCGACGGCGTGACGTCGCTGAAACACGCCTTCAGCGATCCGCGCGCCCGCCGTGAAACGCTGGAGGCGCTGGCGGTGATCGGCCGCGGGCGGGCCGGTGAGGACGAGATCCTGGCGGCGGCCCTCAGCGACAGCGCGCCGGAGATTCGCCGGCGCGGCGTCGAGGTGGCGGCGGCCATCGATCGCCGCAAGGGCGCGGGCGCGCACGGGGCCACGTTGCGCACCGCCCTGGCCGACAAGTCGCTGGACGTACGGGCGGCCGTGCTGCGCGAGGCGGCCTCGCTGGCGCCGGAGGAGGCGGGCGGGATCCTGACGGTGGCGCTGCGCGATCCCGATCCCGCCTTTCGCAAGAACGCCGAGGAGGCCACGCTGGCCCTGGCCGATCGGGCGCCGGGCGTGGCCGCCGAGGCGGTGCAGCAGGTCTTGCAAAGCCCGGACGGGGGCGTGCGGCGCGCCGGCCTGGCGTTGCTGGAGACGATCGCGGCGCGTGCGCCGGCCGCCTGCGCGGGGGCCCTGGGCCGCGTGGTGGCCAGCGAGCAGGCGCCCGAGGAGGCGCGCGTGGCGGCCCTGCTGGTGTTGCGGCGCGCGGGCGCGCCGTCGGAGGAGCTGCGCGGCCTGCTGGAGAAGGCGGTGCGTCCCGAGGCGTCGCCCCGCCTGCGCGCGGCGGCCCTGCCGCTGTACGCGCGGTTCGTGCAGCCGGAGCAGGCCGAGGAGATCGCCCGCACCGAGATGAAAGGTTCGCCCGCGGCGCGCGCTGCCGGCGCGGCGGTGTGGGGGACGGTGGCCATCAGCCGCCCCGACCTGGCGTTGAAGCCGCTCAAGAGCCTGCTTTACGATCCATCGACCGACATTCGTCTGGAGGCGGCGCGGTCGTTCGCTTACTTGAAGCGCGACGGGATCTCGCTGGCGGAAAAAGCGCTGCGCGATCCCAGCGTCGAGGTCGAGCGGGCGGCGCTGGATTCCTTGACGGCGCTGGCGCCGGTCAACGCCTACCTGGTCGCCGACATCCTGGGACGGTCAGTGAAGACCGTTCGCCCGGCCGTGAAAAAGAACGTGATCGAAGCGCTGGGTCGGCTGGGCGAAAATCGCCCGGCGGTGGTGCTGCCGCCGCTGGCCCGGGCGATCAAGGACAGTGACGCCGGCGTGCGCACGGCGGCGGCGAACGCGCTGTGCGGGATCAGCAAGAAGAACGCCGTCGCGGTGTCACCCTATCTGCGCATCGCCGCGCGCGACGAACGGCACGAGGTGCGCACCGCCGCGGCGGCCTGCCTGGGCGAGCTGGGCGACGCCGATCCGAAAGGCGCGGCCCGCATCGCCATCGAGCTGGGGGACGCCGGTGAATCGTCGGTGCGCATCGCGGCCGCCGAATCGATGGGGCGACTGGGAGGCAAGGCCGGTGATCTGGCCATCCCGGCGCTGACCAAGCTGGCGGCGGATCCCGATCGCGGCGTGCGCATCGCCGCCGTGCGGGCGCTGGCGGGCGCGGGCGCGGGCGCCGGCCCGGGGGCCGGCAACGCCAGCGCCACTTTTGCTGGTTCGAAGCGCGGCAGTGACATCGAGCGGACGTTGAACGCCGCGTTGATTCAAGGAGACGCCGGCGAGCGCCGGCTGGTCGTCGAGGCGGCGGCCAAGGCCGGGCTGGTCGGCGTCCTCCGTCAGGCCACCGCCGACGGTGACGAGTCCGTGCGCCTGGCGGCCGTGCGAGCGGCGGGCGCGCTGTCGCCCCCCGCGCTGGACGTCGTGCGCGGCGCCGTCGACGATCGATCGAACGCCGTGCGCGCCGAGGCGACCCAGATCCTGTCGGGCGCATCGGGGGCCGGCGCGCGCGAGGTGCTGCCCATCTTTGAACAGATGCTGCGCGGTGGGGATCGGGCCGCGCGCGAGGCGGCGATGATCGGCATCGGCCAGCTGGCGGGAGCCGGCGAACCGGGGGCGCGTCTTCTGGGCGAGGCGCTTGGCCAGCGCAGCGAGGCGCTGCGGACGGCGGCGGCGCGCGCGCTGGGACAGCTGGCGCAACGCGAACCCGACGTGGCGCTGGCCCATCTGGAACGCGCGGTGCGCGACCCGTCGTACGACGTGCGCAGCGCCGCCATCCCCGGGCTGGCCAGCGCCTGGGCGCGCAAGCAGACCGCCGAGGAGCTGGGGCGCACGCTGGCGCAATCGGAGGCCGACAGCCCGCACCGCTTTGTGGCCCTGGAGGCGCTGGTGGTCAAGGCCCAGGCGGGTACCGACCACGGGGCGTCCAGCCAGGCGCTGGACCGCGTGGCGGAATCAGGTCCGCCGCTGGCCCGGCTGGCGGCACAAATCGGACGCAGCTTTGTGGCGGCGCCGCTGGGCGACCTGCATGCTTTCCTGGAGAGGCTGCTGGGAAGTTGAAGCTGACGACCGATCGACCGGGAGTTTTGATTCTTGTCGCCGCGGCCTTCGTCGTCGCGGGCTGCGGCAGCGCGGCGCCGGCGACGGGTGGAGCCGGTGGCGGCGGCGCTGGTGACGGCGGTGGCGGTGGCGCCACCACGGGCGGCTCGTCGGGAGAAGATGCGTTCGGCAGCGGGGGGGGCGGCGGTGTTGCCGAGACGGACGCGGCCGGCGGCGATGACAGCGGGACCGGCGGTGATGACGCCGGCGGCGGCGTCGACGCCAGTTGCAATGTCGTCGTCGAACAGCACGACGACGAGGGGGCCCAGCATCTCAGTCTCTGCGCGCCCACCGCCTACCGAACGAACCCGCCCTCGTCGGGCAATCACTATCCGACCTGGCCCTCGTACAGGACCTACGACAAGCCCGTGCCGTGGGGGTTCCTGGTGCACGGCCTCGAGCACGGCGCCGTGATCATCAGTTATCGCTGCGCGCCCGGCTGCAACGTCGACGTGTCGGCCGTGCAAGCGTTCATCGACGGTTTGACCCCCGACAACATCTGCCTGTCGCGCAAGCTGATCGTTCTTCAGCCCGATCCCCACCTGGACGTCGCCTTCGCCGCCAGCGCCTGGACCTGGACCCTGCGCGCCGACTGCTTCGACCCCACGGCCTTCGGCCAGTTCATCGACGCCCACTATGGCCACGGCCTGGAACGCGTCTGCGGCGACGGCGCCGATCTGTCGGCCACCGGCTGGTGTCCCTAGTGCGCCCGATGGGAGAGCCCGCGAGAGGGGCCAGCAGGCCCCTTTCGCGCCTACCGCCGGCGGCTGGCCATCATTCGATCGATCTCGCGCTGGCTCTCGCGCTTCTTTGAGTCCTCGCGCTTGTCCCACTGTTGTTTGCCGTGGACCAGGGCCAGCTCGGCTTTGACGTGGCCGCGCTTTTCGTAAAGCGACAGCGGGACCAGCGTGTAGCCTTTTTCGCGGAGTTTTCCGGACAGCCGATCGATCTCGCGCCGGTGCAGCAGCAGCTTTCGCTTGCGGCGCGGAGCGTGGTTGCGTCCGTGAGCGAAGGCGTAGACGCCGATGTCCACCTGGTGCAGCCACATTTCGCCGCGGTCGACGTCGGCGAAGGCGTCGACCAGCGTCACCTTGCCGTCGCGGATGGACTTGACCTCGGAGCCGGCCAGGACGATGCCGGCCTCGATCACCTCATCGACGTGATACTCGTGCCGGGCGCGGCGGTTGCGGGCCAGCACGGTGACGTCTTCGGGCTTGTCCTTGTTGTTTTTCGACGGGGCGGCCATTTTTTGTGACGGTGACTGGTGACGCTGAGGATCGGCCGCCAAGACTAACAGATCCCGGCCGTCACACCGCCCGGGCCAGCGCCAGCACGTGCACCTGGGCCGCGCCCGCCTGCCGCAAGGCCTCGGCGCAGGCCGTGAAGGTCGCCCCGGTGGTGAACACGTCGTCGACCAGCAACACGCGGCTGCCGCGCAGGGCCTCCGGTTCTGCCACCGCGAAGGCGCCCGCCACCTCGGCCAGGCGGGCGGCCGGGCCGGCGTGGCCCAGCTCGCGCGTCGGTCGAACGCGGCGCAGCTGATCGATCTGGATGCGCGGGCGTGCCAGCGCGGCGTCGGCACCGGGCCAGACGCCCAGCGCGCCGCGCACCAGCTCCAGCGCCTGGTTGAAACCGCGCCGGCGCAAGCGACGCGGGTGCAGGGGCACGGGGATGATGACGTCCCCCGGCGCCAGCCCGGCCGCGGCGATGGCGCGGGCCAGCGTCGGGCCCATCAATCGACCCAGGCGGCGCGCCAGATCGCGACGGGCGCCATGCTTCATGCGCACGATCGCCTCGGCGATCGCCTCGCCGTAGGGAAACACCGCCCGCGCCTGCGTGAACGGGAACGGCACCTGCCGGCAGCGAAAGCAGCGAATGGCGCCGCCGGTCCGCTCCCTCAAGGCCGAGGGCAGCGCGCAGCCCGAGCAGACATCGCCCAGCTCGCCCAGTGACACCTGGCAGTGCTCGCAGAAGACCGCCGCCTCGGGAACATAGGCGTCGCAGGCGGCGCAGCGGGCCGGCCACAGAAGTTGGGCGGTCGCCCCCAGCCAGTGACCGACGGACATGGCCAATCATCGGTCGCGCGTCCGGTTGGTTGCGCTGCCGGCCAGGCTATCGACAGGGATTGATGGTCAGGTCCAGGTCCGCCTTGCGATTCGCCATCCAGTTTCCGCCCGTCGATGTGAAGAGAGAACCCGACTTGATGGCGTCGCCGCGGTTCTGCGCATCGGACCCGAGCCCACCCAGCGACGCAGCGGACGCCGTGGTGGCCACCCCGAACCAGTAGCTGACGCCTTTCTCCAGCGCGAAAGGCTTGCTGACCGTGAACGTGCTGGCGACCGGCGCGGCGTTGTCCCCCTCTGCGAACCTGGTCTTGTTGAGGACGAAGTCCTCGTGCCACAGCTCGGTCCCTGGCTTGGTGCCGCCGTCGGTGGAGACGCTCAGCGTGACGGTGTTGCCGCCCTCACCGGCGGCATAGCTGCCGGTCAGCAGCAGCTGCTGGACGGTGGCGGCGTCGTCCAGCGTGAAGGTCTGCGCCGCCGCGTGCGCCGGTTTGAGGATGATGAGGCCGGCGGCAGAGACGGTCACCGTTATCGGCGTGGTGCTGGCGGGATTGGGCGCCAGCGCCGTCAGGCAGCCACAAATGTGGGGACGCCCGTCGCCGCCGCAGGTCTTGGGCAGCAGGCAGGTCGGGCAGGTCAGCGGCTGCCCGCAGCCGTCGTCCGGCACCGTTCCACACTCAAGGCCCAGCCCGGTGCAGGTGTTGGGGGTGCAGCCGCACTTCAGTGGCTTGCCTCCGCCACCGCAGGTCTGGGGCGGGTTGCAGTTTCCGCAGACGATGGTGCCGCCACAACCGTCGGACACGCTGTCACATTCGGCGCCCTGATCGGCGCAGGTCTTCTTGGTGCAGCCGCAAAGGCCGGGCGTCCCACCGCCACCGCAGGTCTGGGGCGACGAGCATGGGTTTCCGCAGTCGATCATCTTTCCGCAGCCGTCCGAGATCATTCCGCACTGGTTCTGCGCGCAGGAGACGGGCGTGCAGCCGCAAAGACCGGGCGTGCCGCCGCCGCCGCAGGTCTGATACGGCATCGAGCAAGTCCCGCAACTCAACGTGCCACCGCAGCCATCGGCGACGGGGCCGCACTGACCGGCCGCGCACACCGTCTTCCTGGTGCAGCCGCAGACGTTGGGTGTGCCGCCGCCGCC
>DATLVT010000018.1:0-3557 GCA_035577105.1 Polyangia bacterium | reverse complement strand
CAGTTCTTCATCAACGTCGGCGACAACCCGTACCTGGATTGGTTTTCGCCTGGTCCGTCGAAGCACCCGGTCTTCGGAAAGATCGTCGACGGGATGGACGTGGTCGACAAGATCTCCAAGGCTCCGCGCGACAGCAGCGATCGCCCGAAGACGCCGATCAAGATGATCAAGGTGACTGTCAACGAGACGTAAGCGATCCAGGGCCGGCGCGATCAAACACCGGCCGGCCGCACGCTGCCCGCTCGCCAATCGCTAGCGGGTAGCGTAACCGGCGTCGATGTACATGGGCGGGGCCGGTTCCAGGTCGTTGCGCGGCGGCGCCTGGGTCTGCGCCAGAGCCTTCGAGAGGTGCTTCCAGAAGCCGCGGCTGACGGTGCGCCGGATCTGCCTGGGCCCCGACGACGCCGACCAGCGCCCCACGACCGACCCGGTCGCGCCGTTCCAGACCAGGAAGGTGATCGACCGGCGGGTGCCGCGCATCTCCACGTCGCCGGTGACGAAGGCGGTCAGGCGGTGATCCTGGGCCAGCGAAAGGTACGGGCCGGTGCCGTCGGCGCGCGGAATCGACCTGACGATCTGATAGCCGCGGGCGCGCAGGATGCGCGCCACGTCGTCGCGCAGGGGCGGCCCCACGTCACCGTCGAAGGGCTGAACGGCCACCCGGGGCGGTTCGGCGGCGCGGGCGGACGCGGAGAAGGACCACAGCGCTGCGATCGACAAGAGGGCGGCGAAAATCGTCCTCACCGCCTGATATTCGGATGGAAACGCGGTTTACTCAAGTATTAGGGCTGGTCACAATGGCTCCAAAGCACGACGCAATGAGAACGATCATCATCGGGGACGTTCATGGTTGTTTGGACGAGCTGGTGCGTTTGGTTCGCACCTGCGGGGGCATCCATGACAGTCGATTTGTCCTGGTGGGCGATCTGGTCTCCAAGGGTCCCGATTCTTTGGGCGTCCTGCAGTGGGCGCGCGAGGCGGCGGTCGAGGCGGTGCTGGGCAATCACGACGACCATCTGCTGAAGCTGGATCCCGGCCGCGTTGACGCTGGCGACCCAGCGGCAGCCGGAAAAAAAGTGCACCCCGAGCGAGAGAGACTGGCCGCCACCCTGACGGACGCGGACTGGAAGTGGCTGGCGGCACGACCGCTGACGATTTCTTTCGCGGCGGGCGAAGCCGCGCCGGAGCCGGTGGTGGTTGTTCACGGCGGCCTGGTGCCGGGGCTGGCCGTCAAGGATCAGGAGCGGCGATCAGTGCTGAACCTGCGCAGCATCACCGACCAGGGCAAGCCGTCGAACCGCATCGAGGGCTCGCCCTGGGGATCGCTGTGGCCCGGCCCGGCCCACGCGGTCTATGGACACGACGCCGTCCGGGGATTGCAACGCCACCCGCACGCCACCGGGCTGGACACCGGCTGCGTCTACGGCGGCCAGCTGACGGCGCTGATCCTGCCGGAAATGCGCCTGGTGTCGGTGCCGGCGCGCCATGCGTATTCGCCCATCACCGGCAAGGACCCCTGACATGGCCGACGCCGTCGCCACGCCGCGCGTGCGCCTGGACAAGTGGTTGTGGGCGGCCCGATTTTTCAAGACCCGCTCCGCGGCGGCCCAGGCGGTCGACGGCGGGAAGATCGACGTGGGCGGCGAGCGGGCCAAGCGCGCCCGCCAGATTCACGTCGGCGACACGGTGGTGATCCGCCGCCCGCCTTTCGAATATCACCTGGTGGTGCGGGGCCTGGCCGAGCTGCGCGGGCCGGCCAAGGTCGCCGTCACCCTTTATGAAGAGACGGCGGACAGCCGGCGGGCGCGCGAGATCCTGGCCTATCAGCTGAAGAACGCGCCGACGCTGCAGTTCACCGGCGGCGGGCGGCCGACCAAGCGCGACAGGCGCGCCATCGAACGGCTGCGCCGCGGCGGTTGAGGTAGGATCGATGCCAGCAGCCGTGCGGCCCCGGTCCAAAGCGCAAGAGGATCATTATGCCGTCCTGGGCGTGGCGGTGGCGGCGGGGGCGGCGGAGATTCGCCGCGCCTACCGACGGCTGGCGCTGCGGTTTCATCCCGACCGGGCCGGGCCGCAGGCGACGGCGCAGTTTCAGCAGATCTCCGAGGCGTACCGGATCTTGTCCGATGCTCAGGCGCGGGCCTGTTACGACAACGGCCGCGCAGCGCCCCCGGACCGCGCTGGTGACGACAGGGCGGGCGCCGGCAGCGGCGTCGGCCCGGGCGCCCATGCCGGCAGTCCGAGCGATCCCGACTTCGCCGGCGTTTACCGCGAGCGACGGCACGTCACCTTCGGTGGGTCCGGGACGGGACCGGACGTCATCGCTCGGCTGAGCGGGCCCCTTGAAGAGCTGGTCGCGGCGGCGACCGCGCGGAGAAACAGCGACGGTTCAATTGATCTGGTGCTGAATGCAGCCGAGGTTCGGCGCGGCGGCACCGCCGCCATCTCCCTGCCCTGTCTGGTGTCCTGTCCGACCTGCGGCGGCGTCGCCCAGAAGAATCGCCTCTGGTGCGCGCGCTGCGAATTCGCCGGCACCGTGGTCGACGAGGTGACCATCTGCATCTCGATCCCCCGTCACGTCGCCGAGGGGACGGGGTTCAGGGTCGCCGTCGATCCCACCGGCACCACGCCGTCGCTGCGATTACGCATCCAATATCAAAAAGATCATTGAACGCGGGTGGGCGTCGCGGACTGATATTGCTCGCGGACGGCGACGCCGGCCTGCATGGTCATGGCGGTGACGGAGGCCAGGTAGTCGGCAAAACGATAGGTGGCCAGCACCGTGCGCAGCGCCCCGGCGCGAAGATAGACCGGCGACGGATCGCCCACCTGCACCGGCGCGGTTCCCAGCGTCGTGGTCAGGGCGCCGGTTTGCCGCGCGAAAAGACGCGCGGCGTTTTCGGGGGTGAGGCCCGTGCGCAGCACGTCGACGCTGATCAGCCGACCGGCCGGGTTGAAGGCGAACATCAGCTCGTCGACGGGCGACGAGGCCACCGGTGCCATTGACGAGAAGGCGGCGGCGGGGACGTCGTGACACTGCAGCTGCCGTAGCCCCAGGGCGATCGCCTTGCACGTCACCCCGTTTCTGGCCGCCCAGGCGACCACGTCGGCCTCGGTGCTGTGGTCGAGGCGCATGCCCAGCGCCGGCCGAACCGGCGCCGGCGTGGCCCCGCGAACCGCGGCGACGCCCCGCTGGCGCAAGGCCTCGGCCTGCATCGGGGAGACGCGTTTGACCGGACAGCCGACGCCCAGGCGGGCCAGCAGCGGGCGACCGGCGCTGGTGTGCAGGAATCCGATGAAGCCGGTCGCCACCAGGGCGAAGACGGCCGCACCGGCCAGCGCCTTGATTCCGCGGCGATGAAGCATGAAGAACGTCGGCTGTCTGGTCATGACCGTTAACCTCCCGTACCGGCGTCGCAGGCGGTCTTGTCGACGGGACTGGGCGACACGATGTCGGTCTTGGTCCCGGCCACCGCGCCGGCGATGGTGGCGATGTCGTCGTCGGACACGCCGTCGGTCTTCAGCACGCCGCCCAGATCCATCACGAACTTGTCGAA
>DATLVT010000017.1:0-5396 GCA_035577105.1 Polyangia bacterium | reverse complement strand
ACCCGCCCCCGCCCGCAGCCGCCCCCCGCTGGTCGCCGCCGCCCCCTCCAGAGCACGCACCACGGAGGTCCCCACCGCCACCACGCGCCCGCCGCGCCGTCGCGTCTGGGCGACGGCTTTCACCGTCGCCGCGGGAAGGTGGTACCGCTCCGGCAACGGCAACGCCGCATCGATGGCCGGGTCACCGGTGGCGCTGAGGCCGGCGGCGTGGGTCAGCGACGCCCAGCGCACGCCCCGCCGACGGAGGGCGAGCAAGATCTCCCACGACAGCGGCCGCCCGGCGGAGGGCATCTCCACGGCGAGGGGTCGTCCCGCATAGACCGTCTGCACCGCCCACAGCGGCAGCTCATGGGCCAGGTGCGCGTACTGCACCGGCAGCCCCTCGCGGTAAAGGGCCGCCCACAGGTCGTCCCCGGCGCGGTCAAAGCGGAGAACCACCTGGCGCGGTGACAGCGGACCGACGGCCACCACCTGCGCCGTCAGCGTGCCGAAGGTCAGCCGCGCGCCGCATTCGATGGGCGGGGGCGGCGGCCGATCTTCGGTGCGCACCCGCCAGTCGCCGGCCCCCAGCAACACCGCGGGAAAGCCCTGGTGCGCGGGCGGCCCCAGCAGCCGCGCCTCGACGGCATGCCCGGCGGCGTCCCGGCCCAGCAGCGACGCCGGCAGCGTGGCGGCGTCATTGACCACCAGCAGATCACCGGTCCCCAGCAGCGACGGCAACGCGTGCATGGTGGTCTCCTGCAGCCCGCCGCCCGGCCCGCCCGCCGGATCGACCACCAGCAACCGCACGCCGTCGCGGCGCGCCGGGTAGGTGCGAGCCGGGCGCATCAGAGCACCTCCGCCGCCGGCGCGGCCACCGGCCCGGCTGTCTCCCCCGGCAGCGGCGGCACACCCAGGCGCCGGCCCGAGACGACCCGCCGCTCGTCCGCCAGCAAGGCCACGATGCGAGCGGCGACGACGGCGGGAGCCGCCAGCTGGCTGCGGTTGGCCTCGGGCATGGCGTCGGCGTGCATGCGGGTGTCCATCTCGCCCGGGTCGATGCTCAGCACGCGCACGCCGGTCCCTTCCAGCTCGGCGGCCCAGATCCGCCCCAGGTGATCCAGCGCCGCCTTGGAAGCGCCGTAGGCCCCCCACTGCGGGTACGCCTCGACGGCGGCGTCCGACGAGATGTTGACGACGACGCCCGCCCCGCGCAGGACCATGGAACCGGCCACCGCCTTGGTCAGGCGAAACGGTCCCACCACGTTCACGGCCAGCGCCCGCGAAAGATCCTCGCAGTCGGTGTCCAGCAGCAGGCGCAAGGGCACCGGGCCCAGCGTGCTGGCGTTGTTGATCAGCAGATCGATGGGGCCCACCAGGGCCGCCGCCTGGCCGGCGATGGCCGCCGTCTGCTCGAGGTCCGCCACGTCGGCCGCCAGGGCGTGGGCCTCTCCGCCCCGGCCGCGAATGGCCGCCACCGCCTCCTGCAGCGGGCCGGGGGTGCGGGCCACCAGGACCACGCGCGCCCCCGCGGCGGCCAGGGCAGCGCCCAGCGCCCGTCCCAGTCCCTGGCTGCCCCCGGTCACCAGGGCTGCTTTTCCTTTCAGTGTGCTGATCATGTGCATCCTCCTGGGAAGGAAGATGTCGGCCCCTGACAACATATCGACGTTTCAGCTAATATATTGGCAGGAAGTCAGCCTATTGGCGCCCGGCACATCCCAGTGACCATGACCAGCGATCAGGACAGCGAGACGGCCCGCAACCTGGGACGCAACATCGCCGGGTTGCGCGAGGCGCGGGGCCAGACCCAGCAACAGATCTCCCGGGCCGCCGGCATTCCCCGGGCCACCTGGGCCAACCTGGAATCAGGCGCGGCCAACCCGACCCTGGCCGTGCTGATCCGGGTGGCCCAGGCGCTGGGCGTCCGCCTGGAAGAGCTGATCGAACCGCCCCGCCGCCTGGGACGCCTTTACCGGGCGAACACCCTGCCCAGTCGCCAGCGCGGCGCGGTCACCGTGCGCAAGCTGTTGCCCGAATCGATTCCCGGCCTGGAGATCGAACGCATGGAGCTGCCGGCGCGCGCCGCCATGGCCGGCGTCCCCCACACCGCCGGCACCCGCGAGTACCTGACCTGCGAACGCGGCCAGGTCGAGCTGGGCGCCGGCGGCGCCACGTTTCTGCTGGACCCCGGCGACGTGGTGGTCTTTCGCGGCGATCAGAAACACGGCTATCGCAACCCGGGGAGCACCATCGCCATCGCCTACAGCGTCGTGGTATTCACGCCCATCGCACCGTGAGTTGAGTCCCGCCTGCCATGCCTGAATTACCCGAGGTGGAAGTGGCCGCGCGAAACCTGCGCCGCTGGGCGGTGGGGCGGACCGTGCGCGATGTCAGCAGCCACGGCGCCGCTCGCATTTTTCGGCCGCAGACCTCACGTGCGGCGGCGCGTCTGGCCGGCGCCCGGTTCACCGAGGTCAACCGTGTGGGAAAGAACCTGCTCTTGACCCTGCGCCAGGCCGCGGGGCCGGTGGGCGTCTGGTCGCACCTGGGCATGACCGGAAAATGGCTGTGCGGCCCGGCGGCCGGCACCCCGCCTCGGTTCGCCCGGGTCAGCCTGGCCCTGGACGATGATCGGGCGCTGCACTATTGCGACATGCGCCTGTTCGGCCGTTTTCAGGTGCTGGCCGGCGGAAAATTCTCCGCTGTCCCCGAGCTGGCCGCCCTGGGACCGGATCCCCTGAACGACGGCATCGACGCCGTCGCGCTGCACGGGCGGCTGCAGCGCCTGACCGTCCCCATCAAGGTCGCCTTGCTGGATCAGAGCCTGCTGGCCGGCGTGGGAAACATCCAGGCCAACGAGGCGCTGTTCCGCGCCCGTCTGGATCCGCGCCGGCCGGCGCGCACGCTGACCGTGGCCGAGGTGCGCCGCCTGCGGCGCGGGATCCTGGCGTCGATCCAGTTCACGTTGAAACAGTTCGCCGCCGAGGGCGCCGACTCTGGCGATTCCGAGATCCGTTACGTCGAGGAGCCGGGCACGCCCAATCCATTCCTGGTCTACGGCCGCGCCGGCCAGCGGTGCCCGCGTTGTCGCCAGAGCACCGTCGTGCGCATCGTGCAGGCCGGACGCTCGACGTTCTATTGCCCCGCTTGTACTCTGCCGCCGGACAGTCGATGACCACGGCGGGGACAGCGAACGAGGGGCTGAAGAGCGAGGCCTTGCGGGCAGCGCTGGCGACGGCCCTGGCCGGCCGGCCGGCGCAACTGGAAGATCTCTTCTGCCGCTACGGCGGCGGACACGACAGCCGCCCCAACCTGCGCCTGGCCGCCGCCTTCGGCGTCGAGATGCAGGCCGCCCAGGGCAGCGGCGCCGCGACGCTGCTGGCGCGCCTGGGCAGCGACGACGCCGCGCCCGACACCCCGCGCGTTTTTCTTCCCATCGCCGCCGCCCACGGCTGGGTCGGCCGGCTGCGGGCCGGTGGCGACGTCGACCAGGCCTGGTCTGCGCTGGCCGAGCTGGCCGCTGATGAACGGGTGCCGGTGCGCCTGGGGACGCTGGACGCGCTCGGCTCCTTTGCCGCCAAGGGCAGCGGGGCCAGCGCGCTGCTCGCCAACGCCCGGCAGTGGCTGGAGGCCGATGATCGCCCGCTGGCCTTTGGCGCCGCGGCGTCGGTCGTCGAGGTGCTGGGAGACAAGCAGGTGCTGGCCACCGCCGGCAACGGCAAGGCGGTGATGGATTTTCTGTCGCAGGCCATCGCCGCCGCCGCCGCCGCCACCCGCTCCGCTGAACGCTCCGACGAGCGCCGTCGCCTGCTGCTGGCGCTGCCGAAAACACTGGCCGCGGCGGTGATCGCCTTCGCCGCCGGCGATCGCTCGGTCACCTGGCTGGAGACCGAATGCCGGCAAGCGCAGCGCCCCGACGTGCGCGAGGTGCTGTCTCAGGCGGTGGTCCGGCTGACCACCCGGGGCGAAGGGCTCAGCGAAACGGTGGCCCTGCGCCTGCGCGGCGCCCTGGTGGGCAGCGCCAAACCGCCGCGCGATCCCACCCGCATCCGCCCCGGTCAGGGGCGCGGCAAGGCCTCGCGGCGGGTGCGCTGAGGGGGCGGGGCGCTCCAGTGCGCCGCCCTAGTCGCCCTCGGTATAGACCTCGACGCGATCGATCCAGATGGTGAAATCAAAGGGCGACTGCTCCTCCAGCGACTGGAACTGCAGATCGACCAGGTTCGAGGCGCCCGAGGGAAAGTCGAACGGGCCGAACTGCTGCACGGTGGTGCCGATCTCCACGGTGCTGTAGACGCCGTTGATCCCGACGGTGATCATCACCGGCGTGGTGGCCTTGGCCTGGAAGGCCAGGTGGTAGTTGAAGTTCTGAAAGACGTAGATCCCGGTCTGGTTCAGCTGGATGAAGTCCTGCTTGGGGCAGTGCAGCTTGGCCGCGTTCGGTCCCGAGATGACGCCGCCGGTGTCGATGGAAAAATTGGCGTTGGGGGACTGCCAGCTGTCCATCGCCTGATCAAACTGAGGATTGATGATGCGGTTGGTGTGCTTCACGTCCGACGGACAGGAAAAGCTGGAGCCGTTGCACGCCTCCGAAGGATCGGACAGGCCGTTCGACGCCCGGCAAACCCCGCCGCTGGTGGGCGTGCTGTCCGGGCAGGTGGTGTTCTGACCGTCGCAGCGGGGCAGGCTGCCGCACACGCCGGCGGCGTCGCCGCACTTGACGCCACTGCCTTTCAATTTGTCAGCCGGGCAGTCCAGCACGACACCGTCACAGTTCTCGGCGGCGTCACAGGCGCCGACGGCGGCGCGACAGACGACGCTTGAGCCCTTGCGGGCGTCGGCCGGGCAGGTGGGCGAAGCGCCGTCGCAGGTCTCGGCGACGTCGCAGGTGCCGGCGGCGGCGCGGCAGGTGAACCCGTTTTGCCGTTTGACGTCGGCGGGACAGTTCACCGCAAAGCCGTCGCAGGTCTCGGCGACATCGCAGGCACCGGCGGCGGCGCGACACTCCGTCCCCACCGGCTTCTTGGCATCGCCGGGGCAGTCCGCCGCGGAACCGTCGCAGGCTTCGGCGACGTCGCAGGCACCGGCAGCCCCACGGCACTCCGTTCCTGCCGGCTTTCGCCCGTCGACCGGGCAGCCGGCGCTGGAGCCGTTGCAGGTCTCGGCGACGTCGCAGGCGCCGCTGGCGGCGCGGCACTCTGTTCCTCCCGGCTTTTTGCCGTCGGCCGGGCAGCCGATGCTGCTGCCGTCGCAGGTCTCGGCGATGTCGCAGGCGCCGGCAGCGGCACGGCACTCGGTCCCGCCCGCCTTCTTCCCGTCGGCCGGACAGCCAACGTTGGAACCATCGCAGGTCTCCGCGACGTCGCAGGCACCGGCGGCCGCGCGGCACTCCGTGCCGCCGACCTTCTTCCCGTCGGCCG
>DATLVT010000016.1:0-3140 GCA_035577105.1 Polyangia bacterium | reverse complement strand
TGCGTTCCAGCTCCACCACCGGACGTTCGAAGTCCAGGGAGGGGGTGAGAACCTCGGCGGCGCGGGCAGCGTTGTCAGCCATGAAAACCGCGGAAGTTTAGCGCGAGCCGGGCGGTCACGTAAGGGCCGCCCGGATTCGCCCGGCGATCTCCTCGCGCTCCTCGTCGGAGGCATAGGGGACGCGCGGCCAGAAGAAACCGCGCAGACCGTCCTTGCGCCGGCGCGGCACCACGTGCACGTGCAGGTGCGGCACGCTCTGGGAGATCTTGGTGTTGACGCCCAGGAAAGAGCCGTCGGCGGAGAGGCCGCTCCCCAGCGCGCGCGCCACCCGCTGCGCCGCCCCGAACACGGCGGCCAGCTGCCCGGGCGTGGCGTCCAGCAAGGTCCCGACGTGGGCCCGGGGCACCACCAGCACGTGCCCCTTGAACACCGGCCGCCCGTCCAGGAACGCGCAGACGTCGTCGTCGCGCAGCACCACGGACGCCGCCAGATCGCCGGCGGCGATGTCGCAGAAGACACAGCCGGGGACCCGCCCCGGCGCTGTGGCCGTCGCTGTCGTCGGCTCGGCCCCGCTCACGGCGCCCGCCCCTCCAGGGCGGCGCCCACGATGTCCTCCAGGCCGGCGTGCAGGGCGGCGCCGTCCTCCAGGCGGGCCAGCGGCGCCTGGGCGTCCTTGCGAAACCAGGTCCGCTGCCGGCGCGCATAGTCGACGGTGGCCGTGATGGTGTCGCTGACCGCCTGGTCCAGCGAGCAGGCGCCGTCCAGATGCGCCCCCAGCGGCTGATAGCCGAGCGCCTGCAACGGCCGCAGCGAAGGCCCGTAGCCGGCCGCCCGCAACGCCCGAACCTCGTCGAGAAAACCGGCGGCCATCATCTCGCCCACGCGCTTTTCGATGCGGGCGCGCAGCTCTGCCAGCGGCGGATCCAGCACGATGACCGCCGGCTGCAGCTCGCCCGGCGGAGGCGCCGCCTGCTGGCGCAGCACGCTGATCGCCGTGCCGGTCTGCTCGAAGATCTCCAGGGCCCTGCTGATGCGGATCAGATCCTGGCGCGCGATCGAGGCGGCGGCGACCGGATCGACGGCCGCCAGGCGATCGTGCAGCACCCCGATCCCCAGGCGCTGGGCCTCCTCGCGGTGGCGCTGGCGAATCGCCTGGTCAGGCGGCGGCGCCTGGAACAGTCCGACGGTCAGGGCCCGGTAATAAAGGCCGGTCCCGCCCACGACGATGGGGACGCGGCCACGGGCGGCGATGCGCGTGATGGCCACCCGCGCCAGGGCGGCCCAGCGCGCGGCGTGAAACGCTTCGTCGGGGTGAACCAGATCCAGCAGGTGATGCGGCACCAGGCGCCGATCGTCGCGCGTCGGCTTGCCGGTGCCGATGTCCAGGCCGATGTACACCTGCTGCGAATCGCAGGCGACGATCTCGCCTCCCAGTTTTTGCGCCAGCGACATGGCCAGCGCGCTTTTTCCCGAGGCGGTCGGCCCCAGCACGGCGATGAATTTCGTCGTCATCGGATGCGTCGTCGTCATCAGATTCGCCCGAAGCGGCGCTCGATCTCGGCCATGGGCAACCTTAGCAAGACCGGGCGGCCGTGCGGGCAATGCGATCGCAGGTCGACGCCGTCAAGCTGCTGCAAGAGAGAGAGCACCTGCGGCCGCCCCAGGACATCGCCGGCCCGCACCACGCTGTGACAGGCCATGGTGGCCAGGGCGTGGTCGATGCGCTCCGCCGCAGAGGTGGCCGCCCCGCCCTCCGCCAGCTGGGAAAGCACGTCGTGCAGCAGCGGCTTGGGATCGGCGTCTTTCAGCAGCTCCGGCACGGCGCGCACCAGGATGGTCGTCTTGCCGGCCCACGCCGACGCCGACGTCGACGTCGACGCGGGGCGCGCCGGCGCCACCTCGATCTCGAAACCGAGGGTTTGCAGGAGACCGGACTCGGTGGCGCTGACCGCGGCCAGCTCGTCCAGCTCGACGGGCAGCGGAAACAGCAGGCGCTGGCGGCGAACCTCGCGCCGCGATTGCGCCGTGCGCAGGCGCTCGAAGGCCACGCGCTCGTGGGCGGCGTGCTGATCGATCAGGATCAGCTCGCCCTCCCCTTCGCAGACCAGATACGTCTTGTGCAGCTGGCCGACGTAGGACAGCGACGAGAAGAAGGCTGGCAATGGTGACGGGGCCGGTGACGGGAACGGAGAAGCCGGAAATGGAGAAGCCGGTGACGGGGACGACTCCGTGGCGCGAAAGGAGAATGCCTCGTCGAAATCGCCGTCGCGCGCCCGCAGCGGCAAGGCGCCTTGCAACGAACGTCCCAGCGCCAGGCCGCCGGCCGGTGTCCGCAGGGCGCGGCCCGTCGGTGAATCATCAGCCTGCGAACCTGGCCGCGGCGGCAAGGTGAAGACGCGCATGGCCCGTCCCGACTCCGCCGCCAGCCACGGGGCGCGGGCCACCGCCTTGCCCACCACGTGGCGAACGGCGGCGTAGACCTCCTGGGCGCGCGCGAACCGCACCTCCAGCTTCTGCGGGTGGACGTTGATGTCCAGCTCCTGGCCGGGAACGTCGATGAACAGCGTGGCCAGCGGATAGCGCCCCTTCTCCAGGATCCCGCCATAGCCCAGGGCCAGGGCGTGCAGCAGCGCCCGGTCGCGCACGAACCGCCCACCCACGAACAGGAACGTCGAGCGCGCGGTGGTCGACGCCTCCTCGGGGCCGGCCAGAAACGCCCGCACCTGGCAGCCCCCTTCCTCGCCCACCGCTTCGTGCAGCACGCTGGCCCCGCGCCGGGCCAGCCCGGCCCGCACCCGCTCGCCCAGATCGCGGTGCGGCGGCAGATCCAGGGCCACCCGACCGCTGGCGCGCAAGCGCAGGTGCACGCCGGGGTGCGACAGGCTCAACCGCAAGACCGCCTCGGAGATGTTGCCGGTCTCCGTCGCCTCCGATTTCAAGAACTTCTGGCGAGCGGGCGTGTTGAAAAATAGATCGCGCACCTCGATCTGCGTGCCGCCGGGGATGCCGGCCTCGCGCGCTTCCGTCTCGGTGCCGGCCTCCACTGTCAGGCGCACGCCACTGGGCGCGTCGGCGGTCTTCGTCGACATCGTCAGGCGCGACACCGCGGCGATCGAGGGCAGCGCCTCGCCGCGAAACCC
>DATLVT010000015.1:0-9333 GCA_035577105.1 Polyangia bacterium | reverse complement strand
CTTCCCCGCCGCCGCCCGCGCCTTCGAAGAAGCCCACCGACGCGCCCCCCATGCCGCCACCTTGTACAACGCGGGACTGGCGTGGGAACTGGCCGGTGAAGCAGCCCGCGCCGCCGACGACTACGACGCCGCCCTGAAGTTGGGCAGCCTCGATCCGCGACAGGCGGCCGACGCCAACATGCGCCTGGGCGCTCTTGAGAAACGGCTCGGGCGCCTTGCGATCATCGCCCCCACCGGCAACGCCGTCTCCGTCGCGCACGTCGAGAAGGCGGAGATTCCGGTCCAGGTTCACGTGCTGCCCGGGCACTACGAGGTCACCCTGTTTCGACCGAACGGGCGCACCGACAGCGTTCCGGTGGTGGGCAGCGCCGGCGCCCGTACGGAGATCGCCTTTGACGCCGACCTGGCTCCCCTGCCTGTCGCCCCACCGATCGATCTGCAAGCGCCGCCGCCTGCCGAGGGCGATCATCGCCGCACATGGGGCTGGGTCGCCGCGGGCAGCGGCGGCGCGCTGGCCGGTGCGGCGATCTATTTCGGCGTGCAGGCGCTGTCGGCCCGCGATTCGTACAACGAATCAGGACACACCGATCGAAACGCTTACGATCGCGCCGGCACCTTGCGCACCTGGACCAACGTGTTCTGGATCGGCGCCGGCGTCGCCGTGGCAGCCAGCGCCACGTTGTTCTTGAGTGCGCCCAGGCGCCCGGCCGGTCCCCAGGCCGCCAGCGTGCGCTGGGCCAAGGCGACGGTGGCCCTGGGCAGCGTGGCCCTGGCCCTGGGCTTCTAGAACCGACCTATTTCCGGTGCCGGGCCTTGATCGTCTGAAAATAGCGGCGGGCCACCCCGGCCGCCTCGGCGGCGCGCGTGACGTTGCCGCCGTGGTTCTGCAGCATGCGCGCGATGTAGCGACGTTCGAATTCGTCGACCAATCGCTGGCGGGCTTCGCCCAGCGGCAGGCGCAGGACCTGCTCCATCAGATCGTCGACGCTGGTCGGCTCCGTCCCCTCCGCCGCGTCGGCGACGCCGCGCAAGGTCTGACTCCATTGTTCGGGATCAAGATTGGCCAGCTCGCCCAGGGCCAGGTGTCTGGCGACGGCGTTACGCAATTCGCGCACGTTGCCCGGCCAGCTGTAATCCTCCCAGCGCGCCACGATCCCGTCGGGCAGCAGGTTGGGGTCGCCCCCCAGCTGCTCGCACAGGTACGCGGTCAACACGGGAACGTCGCCTCGACGCCGGCGCAGCGGCGGCAATTCGATGCGGGCCACCGCCAGTCGATGAAACAGATCGTCCCGAAAGCGTCCGGTCTGTACCTCCGAGTCCAGATCGCGGCGCGTGGCGGCCAGGATGCGCACGTCCACCTGGACCACCTCGCCGCCCAGACGGCGGATCTCCGATCGCTCGATGGCGCGCAGCAACTTGGCCTGCATCGACACTTCCAGATCGCCGATCTCGTCGATGAACAGGGTGCCGCCGTGGGCTTGCTCGAACACGCCCTTGCGGGCCATGACCGCGCCGGTGAAAGCCCCACGCTCGTGCCCGAACAGCTCGGCCTCCATCAGGTTGGGGGGGACCGCCGTACAGTCGAACACCACGAAAGGGCCGGCCGCCCGTGGACCCTGCTCGTGCAGCGACTCGCCCAGCACCTCCTTGCCGGTGCCGGTCTCGCCTTCGATGATCAGCGGGAATCGAGACACCGCCAGCCGTTCGCACAGCGGGTAAAGACGGCGCATCTCCGTGCTGACGCCGACCAGGTGTCCAAACCGCGTCGCCGACGAGATCTCGACGCGGGCGCCCGCCTGTCGGTACTCGAAGCGAAGCACGGTGGCCCCAACGCGCACGTTCTCGCCGCCCCGCAGGTAGGCGTCGACGATGGCCACGCCGTCGACGAAGGTTCCATTCTTCGAGCCAAGGTCAGTGATGCGCAGGCGACGCCCCACCATCTCCAGCGCCGCGTGGCGCGTGGAAACGGCGCGGTCGTCGAGCGGGACGTCGCAGCCGGGCTGGTGACCGATCAGGACGCGCGCCACTTTCGATCCATCGATGGTGACACTGCGGCCGACGTTGCCGCCCGGACTTTCGATCACTGTCGCCGTGAACGAACCTTCGGGCGGCGGCGATGGATCGAACTTCGAGTGCAGGGCGGTGGTCAGATCGTTGCCACTTTGTTGCCCACCGCTCATGGCGCGATCGTATCACACCACGCCGCGTTGACCGCGACCCCAGGGATCGTGCGATTCGGCCCCCTCCGGGATGCCACCGGTCACGTCCTCCGCCTTGATGCGCCCGTTGGTCCACAGTGTTCTGTCGACCATGATCGACAGGACCCGTTCCAGAACGCTGCGCACGGCAGGCCCTTCCAGCTCGCCCATGGCAATGGCGATCGCCGCCAGCGTCGAAAGATGACCCGGACGAGCGTCGTGTCGCAAGCTGTAGCGGGCGGCCTCCGGCAAGGGAGTCTCCGGCAGTCGCGCGCACGGCACCTGGTCCAGACCCTTGATGCGCCTGCGGGCACGGATGGCCTGAGACCAGGTCCCGTCGGGAACGATCAACGTCACCGGCTTTTCTGATTCGCGCCAGGCCCCGATGGGCTGGGCGCTCTCGTGCGGGAACAGCAGGACCGGCTGCGAATCGCGGGCCCACAGCGGCTGACCGGCCCGTGACGCTTCCGTCGCCGGCTGCCGCGCCTGCTGATCGTCGCGCCCGCGCACCACGACCTGGCTGCCCGCCAGACAGAGGGCGGCAATCCGTCCCGTGTTGGTGGTCTTGCGCGCCTCCAGCTGGTGGAGCACCAGCAAGAGCCGCGTCCGGGTCGTCAGGCGCGGCAACAGCCCGCAAATGCACAGGCTGCGGTGCATGCGGCAGTCGGGGCAGCGATGACCGGCGCTGTCGTGTCGGCTCATGTCCGGGAGATGATGCTATGACACCCCAGCCACACCCCAGAAAAAACAGGCCTCGTGCCGCACCCGCCCTGCTGTGCGAGACTGTGAAACCGGCAAGCCGAGTGTCACTGTGCTGAAACTGCTGCGCGTCACCTCCCTGGCCGTGCCGATGCTTGCCGTGTTGTCGGCCCCCGCGGCGGCAGTAACCGCCCGCACGGCCCAGAAGGTGGCGGTGCTGGCCTTCGCGGGCGACGACGGCCGCGCGCGGGCGCAGGTGATCCGCAGCCTGCGTGGTCGGCACTATCAGGTGGCGCTCGCTGGGTCCGACGCCGAAACGCTGGTCGACCTGCGAGCGACGCCGCCCGAGATGAATGTGGCGGCCTTCATCGAAGGTCGGGTCAAGGTGCACGGCTGGAAGGCGGTCCTCACCGTTCGGGTGCGCGCCGCCCCCTCGGGGACGCGCCTCGGGTCAGCGATCTTTACCGGCGGTCGCAACCAGCTGAGTCGCGACATTGCACGAAACTTCGCCCGGCGCCTGGGGCGCGCCCTGGACCGCGCCACCACGCTGGCGGCGTCTTCCCGCCAGGCACGGGTGACAGCGGACGCGCACATGGAACCGGCCGACCAACCGACGCCGCAGTCAACCCACGGCCACAGCGTCACCGTCGCCGATCAGGAAGACGAGCCACTGGCGCCGCGCGGGACCTCTGAAACCGACGAAGGCGACGACGAGGAGAGCGGCCGCGCCACCGACAGCGGCGGCCCCGAGCTCGAGCTGCGACACTCGACGGAAGCAGGACGCGGCCAGCCTGTCGGGCAAACTCTGGATTTCTCGCTGGGCATGCACCTGTTCACGCGCCACTTCCGTTACCTGGATCCCGTCGGCACGCTGACGCCTTATCGCCTCCTGTGGGCGCCGGCGCCTGCGGGTACGCTGGACTGGTTTCCTTCCGAATGGGTGGGCCTGACCGGTCGCGGGCAGATCGAGACCGGCGCCACCACCACCGATCGCGACGGCACGGCCTTCCCCACGTCGCACTGGAGTTTCTCGGGCGGCGTCAGGGCCCGCTATCTGGCGGGCCCCGTCTGGCTGTCCGCGGCGGCCGAGTACGGCGTCGATGTATTTCGCATCGACAACGCGGACGCCGATACGCCCAAGCCCCCGGTGCCCAGCGTTCGCTACGAATTCGCGCGTGGCGAGCTGGCGCTGCAGATCCGCCCGACACCGTACCTGGCCTTGCAAATGACCGGCGGCTATCGACACGTCTTTCGCGCGGGCGAAATCGAGACGGTCGCCTACTTCCCTCACGCCACCGTGCGTGGTCTCGACGCCTCGGCGACGCTGGCGGTCCGCTTGCGACGCGGACTGGAGCTGCGCATCGGGGCGGACATTTGCCGCTATTCCTTCGAGATGAAATCGGAGGCCACGGACCTGCGCATGGCGCGCGCCGCCGTCGACGACTACATCGGCGGCACCGTAAGCCTGGCGGTGCTGGTGGGTGGCCACCGCGGCTTTTGAAGGCGTCAGAAACGAGCGGCCGCGCCGACGTTGAGGTCAAAGTTCAATGTCGACCGGGGCGCGGCCAGCTGGGCATTGAGCTGCGCCAGCAGCGCCCATCCCTCGCCCAGCGAATAGAAAAAACCGGTCCCCGCCCCGGCCAGCACCGGCCCGGCCGCCACCGCATCGACACAGCGCTGGCGATGGTTGTCGCCGCAGTCGTTGTAGTCAAAGGCCACGACGTGGCGAATCTCGCCGGCGCCGACGGCCAGGGAAAACAGCGGTTGAAAGCCCCGTTGCGGCCGGAACATCCAGCTGGCGCGGGCGAACAGCGCCGCCGCGCCCCCCGCCGCGTGATAGCGATGGTCGGCGACGATGAGGTCGGTGGTTCCCGTCACGAATTGCAGGCGCGCCTGCAGCGAAAGCAGCAGCGATCGCCGAAGCCAGTAACCAACCTCGGGAGCCAGGTGAAAAAGCTGCGCCGGCGCCAGGTGCGCGTGCGAGGTCATGACGTCGGCGTTCAGATCGCCAGTACCCGACGCGACGCCGACGCCGCTGCCCACCGCCATGGCGACCATCCAGCGGCGTGCCGGGAGATCGCCTTCGTTGCTGTCCTCGCCCTGGCCTTCATCCCGGCGGTCTCCGCCCAAGGTGATGACCAGGGGTGCCTCGACTGATCCGCGCGCAGCGACCACGGTTCCGTCGGCGTCCAGCGCCTCGACGAAATACAGGACGTGCTCGCCGGCTGTGGCGCCCGACGGGATCTCTGCCGTGTACGATCCCCCACCCATCGATTTCATTGGACGGCCCAGGAACTCGTCACCGTCCGCCTTGCGATACGCCAGCACGATCCGATCGAACTTCAGCGCATTTTGCACGACGACGGTGATCAGGATGGCGCTCCGCCGTTTTCCTTCCTTGACCGGCGTGTGAACCAGCGACTCCGGCGCGGCCGCGTCCGTCGTTTCGGCGCCCGGTGCCGTCGGTGAGGATGGTGTCGTGCCCGCGGCGGGCATTGTGCGCGACGCCTCCTGAAAGGCCGAGACCAGCTCAGGGGAGGCGAGGTTTGAATTGAGCGTGATCCCCGGTTGCAGCGCCAGCGCCTTTCGAAACTCCGCGATGCCCGCCTGTCGCTGGTTCAGGCCGCCCACCAGCACAATGCCAAGGTGAAGAAGCGTTCGCGCGTACAGCGGATGCTGCTGGAGACCGGCGCCGACACAGACAGCCAGCGCTTGCTTGATCGCCTGGCGCGCCTCTTCGAAGTCACCGCGCTCGTACGACGTCAGTCCCTCTCGATTGAGCGCGGTGGCCCGGGCCAGGGCGGCGTCGCTGGCTGTGGACCCGCCTGTGGCCGCCGCCATCGCCGTTCCGCAGACAGCCGCTGGCGCCCCCCCCAAAGTCAGCGCCAGCGACAGGGCCACCGCAAAACCGACCGACCTGCCGGTTGACCACAGCGACTTCCTGCGCAAAGAGAAATTCATAGGAATTCTCGACGGGCGCGAGGGGGCCTGGCACCGACCGAGCCGAATTCTCCTTGTATCACGGAATCTTATTGGCCGATCCGCCCTTGCCGACAAGTGGGGAACTGCGGTCAATGGGCCGACAGAAATTGTGTTCTGAAAGGGCGCCCCCCTTGCGGCGCCCCACAGGGTGATTAACTCAAAAACTGTTCACTCCAGGAACTCTCTTCCCTGAAACAGGATGGAAATCCCATGGCAGCAAATGAGACCACTGACCCGAATGACCTGATGACCCCGAGCGACGCAGCCCGCATTCTGGGCCTGTCAGCCGACTCCGTTCGCGTGCTTTCCGACAATGGCCGCTTGCCGGCCATGCGGACCGTCAGCGGACGGCGGCTGTTCAAACGAGGAGACGTCGATCGCTTGGCCGCTCAGCGTGCAGCCCACGCCGAGGACGGAGCCAAGGCCGCCTCTCGCGCGCCTTAAGAAGGGGAACGCGGCGGCGAGCAGTCCCTGGCTCGCCGTCGTAGGGGGCTTGCGGCTGGTGCGCCCTTGCTAAACTGGATCGGTGATCACCGATCCCCTCCCCCGTCAGACGGCCAAGCGCGACGCGCATCTGCGGAGCGATCGTCTGACCAGCTTGCCGTTGCCGCCAGGCGAACCTCTCCAGGCGGCGACGCAGGCACTCTCGGCAGCAATGAGCGGCGGCCAGCTGCGCCCGGTGCGCGCGGTGTGCGCGGACCTTCTGGGAGTCCTGGCGCGGTTCTATGCCGTGACGGTTCCCGATGTCCGTGTGCTTGGCGTGCGGCCTCACGTGGTGACCAGTGGCGTCTGCACGTATCAGCTGTTCGGCGACTACACGCCGTCCACGCAACGGATCCGCGTCTGGATGCGCACGGCCATCCGCGAGAAGGTCTCCAGCCCGAAGGCCTTGCTGAACACGCTGCTGCACGAGTTCTGTCACCACCTGGATGCGACGCGCTTTGCCTGTCCCGACAGTCCGCACACGCGCGGCTTCTTCTCCCGCATCGATCATCTCTATCATCTGGCCCTGGGCACGCCCGCCGACCGGCGGCGCCCTCTTCACTGGATAAAGCGGGGATCGGTGTGGACCATCGACTGGCGCCGGTCGAGAACGCGCGAGGCTTCACCACCCATGGCTAACGAGTGAACGCCAGCAGCCAGCTGAGCGCGACGGCGGCGGCGGCGGCAAGGCCACCCGCCAGCTGCGGCCAGACGCTGGCGCGCTGACGAAGCGTCAACGCAGCCGCGGTCCCCACGACGGCGCCCACGCCCAGGCCGAACAGGTGGGCGAGAACATCGGCGTGCTCACCGACGCCCAGCATGGCGAACAGCGCCAACCCGGCGCCGATCGGCAGCCAGGCACGGCGTTTGAGCGGACCGAGGCGCCACCGGCGAACGAGCTGCAGGCCGGCGAGAATTCCCAGTGCCGCGAACGTGGCGGTGGAGGCACCCACGGAGTGATGGCCGGGCCCGTGCGCGACGGCGGTCAGCGCATTGGCTGCCGCCGCTGCCGACACCATCAGGACAGCCGCCATTCCAGGCCCCAGCCAGCGACCAGCCGCGCCGACGAAGATGACGGTTGCCACGACGTTGCCAAACAGGTGCAGGAGATCGGCGTGAAGGGTGAGCGCCGTGATGGCCCGCCACCATTGCCCGGCAAGAATCGCCTGCGACGACGCCTCGCCTCTGGAGAACCAGGCCGTCGGACTGACAGCTTCGCGCGGGCCGGTCAGACCGTAGAAGCCGACCAGGACCAGCGCCACCACCACACCGAGGAGGCTGGAGCGGGCGTCCGGGGGCGTGGTCTCGATGGGGATGGCGGCAGCCTCGCTGTCATAAGCATCGAGAGACGATCGGGCGGCTTCTTCGTCGGCCGGGTCGACGATCAGCGCCCAGCCGCTTTCGGTTTGCTCCAGGCGGTAGCCGATGCCCGCCGCCGCCAGCACCGTGACCCAGTCGCCTGCCCGGGTACCGTCGGCGGTTTCGCGCACCGTCGCTTGGGCTGCCGTCGCGGGATCGATCATCACCAGAAGCCTAACTTGTCTGGTCGCCGGGGGCCTTGCGTTGCATCGAGCTCAACAGGTGTTGACCGCCAGGTATCAGGCCTACTTCCGCGGCGGGTGTCGGGGACTTTTCGTCAACCTATTGAAATAATTACAAAAACAGATATGTGAATATTTATTAGTAATCTAGCACACGCATTGCAGTTACTGGTTTTGTCCTCAATTCGAACTTCGACACCCCGGAGAAAACAAGATGACCCGTAGCTCCTTCCTTCTTTCAAACGCCCGTCGCCTGGCCATCCTTCTGGCGCTGCCGCTCTACGGCTGCGTCAATGATGTTGCTTCGAACACGGAGACGTCTGACGTCGACTCGCTGGTCAATGCGGACAACGGCCTCACTGCGGCGAACGGACTGGGAACGATAAACGGTCTGGCGACCAGCAACGGCCTCGCCACCAGCAATGGCCTGACGACGACGAACGGCCTGGCGACCAGCAACGGTCTCGCCACCAGCAATGGCCTGGCGACCAGCAATGGCCTCGCCACCAGCAACGGCCTGATGACTTTTGCCAGCGGCCGCACCATGGTCAAGTACCTGGCCAAGTGCGCTCTGCCCGCCGGCATGACCTTGACCAAGCAGGATCAGAACGGCGTCTCCTACAGTTTCCCTGGCGCTGTTGGCCTGGCTCCCACCTGGTACACCGGCGCGTGCGATGCCGCCTGCCAGGAGAAGGTCACCTCCTGCCTGATGGCTCTTACCAATGGTAGTGGACGCCACGTCGCCGTCGAGCTGGTCTCGGCTGCGGCTGGCTTGATCGTGGTCGGCCCCACGGGCGACGACGTCGAGTACCCGAACCAAGAGGGAATGGTCTTCGGCAACCTGTTCGTGTCGCCACCGCAAATGTTCACCTGCACCGGCACCCAGTCGACCAAGGCGGAGCAGGTGAAGCGGTATTGCATCGACGGTACCTGCACCACGCTTTTCACCAAGGTCGGCAGCTGCGCCAGCGCCTGCACCCAGACCTGCACCGTCGGCCCCGGCGGCAAGAACGTCTGCTCGGCGAGTAGCTGCAAGGACCCCAGCGGCAAGGTGTGGTCGAACCCCATCACGGTCTTCCTGCGCAACAAGATGGAAGCCGGCAACATCGACGGCCAGTCCGGCGGCGTCGCCACCGCTGGCCTCGGGTCCATGACCGGTCTCATGAGCCTGGACAACGGTGACTGGGTGCAGATGAACGACGTCCAGTTCGGCACCGTGGCGGGGACCATCAAGACAGCCCAAATCACCGCCTCCACGACCACCGCGATGGTGGGCGGCGTCTCCGTCGATATCCACGTCGATTCGGTGACCGGCCCGATGCTGGGCAGCGTCCCGGTGCACGCGACGGCCGACACCAACACCTTCGCCGTCAACGGCGGGCCTATCGTCACCGCGGGCCTCACCGGCCGTCACAACGTCTTCTTCAAGG
>DATLVT010000014.1:0-3835 GCA_035577105.1 Polyangia bacterium | reverse complement strand
GATCGCTGGCCAGCTTGGAGGTCCCGCAACCGGTCATGGTGTACTTGATCGGTCCGAACACCTCCACGGAGATGTCCTGGCGCCCGTACGAGGCGTACTGATAATAGCTGCGCACCGAGCCCGGGTTGTTCATCATGAGGTTGAGGACCTCATCCTTGGTGGTGTTCACGCCGCCGCCGGTGTCCACCAGGATGAACGCGAAGGTGCGGGCCGGGTATACCGTCCCGGTCTTGAGCGCGCTGCTCACGCGGCCCAACTCGGTCGGCTCCAGTGACTTGACGTCGGTGACGCGCAGGGCGTCGGCCTCCGGCACGCCCCAGACCTTGAGCTGCGTGCCCGGCACCAGATCGGGCTCCAGCTCGAAGAGCAAGCGATGCTCGACCCCGTCCTCGGTGCGCAGGAAGAACTGCGTCTCGCTGGCCCCGTCCATCTGGTCGATGGCGTAGACCACCAGCTCACCGCGAATCGCTCCGTCCGCCCCAGCGCTGTCGGCCGCCTGGGGATCGGCACAGGCCGAGATGCCGACGGCTGCACCCAGCAGTGTGAATACCGTCAACGACCGACGAAACTGGCTGCGGCTCATGGTGGACCTCCTGTGACAATTTCTGCAGAAACCGAGGGCGCCAAGAAATCAGGGGATGAAATCAGGGGATGAAATCAGGGGATAACGATCGGCGGCACCACCGGCTTGGTGTCGTCCTGGATGCACGACGACAGGTCGAAGAACAGGAACGCCAGCGCCGTCTCTCCGTTGGTAAGGTTCCCCGCGCAGCTGGCAGGGAAGGTCCCTCCGGCCCGCGGCATCATCGGGCCGGCTTCATTGTCGACGGTGATGTGGGCGTCCAGATGGGCGGCGCGCCCGCACTGCTTGTCGGCGGGGGCGCCGGCCGGCGTGTTGACGGTGATGATCCGCGGACTGTTGCCGCCGGCCCCGCCCGTGGTGGCGGAGGTCGCCCAGGACGTCGCGGTGGGAGGCGTCACGCTGGCGATGTTGTCGAAGACCTGCCTGCTGTCGATCTCACCGTAAGTGATCGCGGGATCGACGAACTTCATCCAGTCGGCCATCGCCTTGCCTTTGGGAAACGTGGTGTCGATGGTCATCGGCGGCTTGCCCAGGCCTTTCGTGCTCTCGAAGCCAATCGCCGCCTTCAGGTCCGGGTCGGTGCTGTGATTCAGCCACACATACGAAAAGTGAGAGCCAAAGATGCGCCCGCCCTTGGCCAGGTAGTTCGTCATGGCGGTGAACGACGCCATGGACTTGTTGTTCAGATTTTCTCCGCACTCACACGACAGCAACGTCACGTCGTACTTGCTCAACGCTGCCTCGCTGTCCCAGAGATCCGTGGACGGTCGCATGTTGGGCGGACCGAACGTACCGACGGTGCCCACTGGCCCACCGACCACGCCGCCCACGGCGTTGTAGTAGATGATGGCCTTGTCGTCGCCGGCCACACCGAACTCGGCCGGATCGATCCCCAGCTTGGGCAGCAGGCACCCCAGCTGATCGCAGCTTCCGGTGGTGATGGCCACGCTGGGCATGTCGCCCTCCTTGCGGTTGCGCGGCAGCCGCGTGAGGTTGGCGTCGGTGATGGGGTTGTCCTGGCAAGCGATCACCTTGGCCAGCGTCACCTTGCGGCGCCACTTGCCGACCTGCATGACCAGCGGGATGTCGGTGCCGGCGGGGACGTTGTTGAGCTTGAACTTCCCCTCGGCGTCGGTCAGCCCGGTCACGACCGGTTTGCCCGACTGCACAGCCCCGCAACGATCGCACCTGACGCCGGCCGGGACCGGATCCAGCGGCGCGTTCGGAACGTAGACCACCACGTTGTACAGGGGCAGCTTGCCGTTGGGCGCGAACACCGTGCCGCTGACGGTGGTCGTGGCGCCCGGACAGGCCACCTGCTGACACTGCAGACCCACGCAGGGCCCTGGCTGCGCATCCGGCCCAGCACCGGGCGCGGCGGCGTCGATCACCGATGAGCCGCCTGCCGCCGGGGTGACCGGCACGGTCACCACGCCCCCGCCCCCGCCCCCGCTCCCGCCTTCTCCACCCACGCCCGTGCCGGTCACCCCGGCACACCCCACCGCGGCGATAGAACAAGCGACAGCAAACCAAGATCTGCGGTTCGGAACGGACGTGATTCCGGCCATGACAGTTTCCCCCTGGCGGATCTAGAACCGACTCGCGACGGCCTTGCTCTCTCCGCGACGGTTTACAGCGGTTTTGCAGCGAAGCTGCGCAAGCAAAGGAATGGGTGCGCGGCGAAAAAACTTTCCTTAAATTATTTTTTATCCGCAGACCGGGGGCCGCTCGTCGGCTCCCCAAGGAAAGTCATCGCACTCTCCCCCACTTGATGGTTTCTGCGGCTGCTTCCGGCTCACACATTTTCCAAAAAATCTCCGCCGCTCTGATGACCGCGGTGGTCATGGCCATTTTCGATTGGTCGGCCTGCGAGCAACGTCGCGCGTCTCTCTCACAGTCGTCAGTGTCTGGTTCGGCGATTCATCCAGCGTGCTAAGGTCGACTTGTAGAGACGGGCAACGGAGACAAGCGTGGTTTCACAAACGCGCAGACCGCGAACGGCATCCCGATGTTTTCTAGGCTTGCTGGCGGTCGCGGCCGGTGCCCCGGCATGTCGCGGGTGGGAAGGTGACGTCATCCTGGCCCGCGGAGCATCCGGCGCCGACGCGGCGCCGGGAATCGACGCACCGTCGGCCGGGGACGCGCCCCTGGCATCGGAGACAATGGCGCCCATCGAATGCCCGCCCGAAACACGGGAGGTGCGGCTGCTGTTCGCGGACGGCCGGCTGGCCACGTTTCACGCCGACGCCACGCCAGCCACGCTCACCAATGTTCTCCAGCTGAGCTGCGGCATCTCATCATCAGCGCAGCAAACGCCACCGTCGTTCGCCGTCGACCGCCATGGAGACGTATGGCTTCTGGATGAGAACGGAACGCTGTTCACGATCCCTCGCGGCACCGGCACCTGCATCGCGACTGGATTCGACATGACAAAGGCCGGAGGGCCGTTTCGAATGGCCTTTGTTGCGGACGCCGGCGCCCCGGACAAGGAAACGCTCTTCATCGCCGTGGGAACCAACAAGTCGGCGGCCGGCGTGCCCCAGAACTCCGAGCTGGCGGCGCTGAATTTGGTCGGTCTGCCGACAGCGGGAGCGCGGGTAACGTTTCAGGGTTGGCCGATGCTGACCGGCACCGGGGACCTGGGCGCGGGCAAGGGGAGCCTGTGGGGACTCTTCCCGTCGCCCGCGACCGCCATGGTGACCCAAAATCCCCGCCTGAAAGAGATCTCGCCAGAGACCGGCGCCCTGGGTCCGCGCGACATTCTGGAGCAGGCCATCGTCAGCCCCGACCTGCCCAGGGTGGTTGCCTGGCGGGGTGACTTCTGGATCTTCGTCTCGGGCAGCCGCAACCTGGCCAGCCGGGTTTCGGGCGTCAACGGATCACCGCTGGTGCACGCCGATCTGGGTACGGAACTGGATGGGCGCCCCGCAGAGCTGGTGGCGGCGGCGGTCTCGACGTGCGCGCCGGTGCGTTAGGCCGGCCGCAGCACAACACAGGCTTGAGCCGTTTTTCCGACGAACTGCATATAGAAAGGGAGGTGAAAATTTCTGGTCGCGGCCACTCTCATCTGACGTTGCTGCCCTCGCACAGCAAGGACGCAACGCCCGATGTCGTTGAAGAACCCCTGACCCTGAGCTGGGCGTTCCGGCGCTTCGCGCCCTACGTGGCGCGAATCGGCACGCGGATTCTCGGCGGGAGCGACCAGGAGATCGACGATCTGGTGCAAGACGTGTTCGTCGAAGCGGTTGCCGG
>DATLVT010000013.1:0-5494 GCA_035577105.1 Polyangia bacterium | reverse complement strand
AGCCCGACGGACGCGCGCGTCGTCGTGGCGCGCGTCGCGACCGCGACCGCCGCCGACCTGAACGACGCGGTCGCCGCCGCGCGCGCGGCGTTCCCGCGCTGGAGCGCCACGCCATGGCAAGAGCGCGCCGCGATCCTCGATCGCGCCGCCGACATCGTACGCGCGCGACGCCTCGAGCTGGCCGCGTGCCTCATCTTCGAGATGGGGAAGAACCGCGTGGAGGCGCTGGGCGAGATCGAGGAGACCGCCGACCTCATCGAATATTACAACCAGCAGATGCGCGCCAACGAAGGCTTCGTGCGCGAGATGGGCAAGCTGGCGCCCACCGACCACAACACCAGCGTGCTGCGCCCGTTCGGCGTGTGGGCGGTGATCGCCCCCTGGAATTTTCCGTACGCGCTGATGGGCGCGCCGGTGGCGGCGGCGCTGCTGACCGGCAACACCGTGGTGATGAAGCCGTCGTCGGAGACGCCGCTGTCCGGCATCAAGCTGGTGGAGATCTTCGAGGAGGCCGGGCTGCCGCCGGGAACGATCAATTGCCTGACCGGCAGCGGGCGCGTCGTGGGCGACGGCCTGGCCATGCACCCCGGCGTCGACGGCGTCACCTTCACCGGGTCGTACGACGTCGGGTTCAAGCAGATCTACCAGCGCTTTGCCCACCAGTTCCCCAAGCCCTGCATCGTGGAGATGGGCGGGAAAAACCCGGCCATCGTCATGGACAGCGCCGACCTGGACCGCGCGGTTCAGGGTGTCTACCGATCGGCGTTCGGCATGAACGGGCACAAGTGCTCGGCCTGCTCGCGCGTCTATGTGCACGAGAAGGTGGCGGACGAGTTCCTCACCCGCCTGGGCCGCGCCGCCAGCGAGGCGCGCATCGGCGATCCGCTGGCCGCCGGCACGTTCGTGGGGCCGGTGGCCACCAAGGCCAGCTATGACGATTACCAGCGCTTCATCGGCCTGGCCGGCGACGCCGTGCGCGCCGGCGGGCAGCGCCTGACGGAGGGCGCCTTCCAGCACGGCTATTTCGTGCGCCCGACGATCCTGGCCGGGCTGGCACAAGATCACGCCCTGATGCGCGAGGAGCTGTTCTTGCCCATCGTCTCGGTCAAGACCGTGGGCAACCTGGACGAAGCGCTGGAGCTGGCCAACGACACCCAGTTCGGATTGACGGCCGGGTTCTTCAGCCGCGACCAGCACGAGATCGACGCTTTTCTGGATCGCATCGCCGCGGGCGTCGTCTACGTGAACCGCGCCGCCGGCGCCACCACCGGCGCCTGGCCGGGGGTGCAGCCCTTCGGCGGATGGAAGGCCAGCGGTTCGACGGGCAAGAACATCGGCGGTCACTACACGTTGCTGTGCTACCTGCGCGAGCAGAGCCGGACGGTGTGCGAGTGAGCAGCGCCGGCGGCGCGTCGGCGGGGGCCATGCGGCTGGCGTTGCAGGCGCTGGCCGCCCAGCCCATCACCATCGTCACGCCGCCGCCCGGGCCGCGCGCGGTGGAGATGATCGCTCGCGAGAAACCATACCTGTCACCGTCGCTGATCCATTGCTATCCGCTGATGGTCAGGCGGGCCAGCGGCAGCATGGTGGAGGACGTCGACGGCAACGTGTACCTGGATTGCCAGGCCGGCATCGCCGCCGCGTCGACGGGGCACTGTCACCCGGCGGTCAGCAGCGCCATCGCCGCGCAGGCCGAGGTGCTGATTCACATCTGCGGCACCGATTTTCACTATCCCGGTTACGGCGCCCTCTGCGAGAAGCTGTCCGAGCTGGCCGGGCGCCTGGGCCCGAAGCCGCAGGTCTGGCAGAGCTTCCTCACGAACTCGGGAACGGAGGCGGTGGAGGCCGCCATCAAGCTGGCGCGCAACCACACCAAGCGCGGCCAGCTGATCGCCTTTCGCGGCGGCTTTCACGGGCGCACGCTGGGCGCGCTGTCGCTGACCGCCAGCAAGGCGAAGTACCGCAAGGGCTTTGGCCCGCTGCTGCCCGGCGTTCACCACGCCACCTACGGCGACGCCGGCAGCGTCGAGCGCGATCTCTTTGCGCACACGGTGGCGCCCGAGGACGTCGCCGCCATCGTGGTCGAGCCGGTGCTGGGCGAAGGCGGCTACATCATCCCGCCGCCGGGGTTCCTGCAGCGGCTGCGCACCATCTGCGACGCGCACGGCATCCTGCTGGTCTTCGACGAGGTGCAGACCGGCATGGGGCGCACCGGCCGCATGTTCGCCGCCGAGCTGGAGGGCGTCGAGCCGGACATCATCACGCTGGCCAAGGGGATCGCGTCGGGGATGCCCCTCGGCGCCATGATGGCCAAGAAAGAGATCATGACCTGGCCGGCCGGCAGCCACGGTTCCACCATCGCCGGCAACCCGGTCTCGATCGCCGCGGCGATGGCCACCATCGGGCTGCTGGAGGGCGGCCTGGTCGAGAACGCCGGACGGGTGGGGACGCTGTTGAAGGATCTGCTGTCGCGCGGCCTGACCAATGAACCGAACGTCGAGGAGGTTCGCGGCGTCGGCATGATGATCGGCGTCGAGATGCGCACCCCGGCGCTGATGGACGTGGTGGCCGACCTCTGCTTCCAGCGGGGCCTGCTCGTCCTGGAGTGCGGCAAGAAGACCATCCGTTTCTCGCCGCCGCTGACCTTCACCGCGGAACAGGCGGCCATGGCCGCCGACGTGTTCACCAAGGCGTGTCGAGACGCCAAGCCGTGAGCCTGACCGACCGCCAGGCGGCGCACGTTTTTTATACCTGGTCGGCGCAGAAAACCGCCGCCCCGCTGGAGATCGTCGACGGCCAGGGCGCGCGCTTCACCACCGCTGACGGGGCACGCTGGTTCGATCTCGGCAGCATGACCTGGAACGCCACGCTGGGGCACGGCCACCCACGCCTGCGCCGCGCGCTGTCCGAGGCGGCGGCGCGCGGAACGCTGGCCTACCCCAGCTCGGTCTTTCCCGCCAAGGCGCGCGCCGGCGAGCTGCTGGTCGCGGTGGCGCCACCCGGGATGGCCAAGAGCTTCATCTGCCTGTCAGGCGCCGAGGCCAACGAGAACGCCGTGAAGATGGCCCGGCTCTTCACCGGCCGAAAAAAGATCGTGGCCCGCACCCGCAGCTATCACGGCGCCACGCTGGCCATGCTGTCGCTGTCGGGCGATCCGCGGCGCGAGGCGTTCGAGCCGGGACTGCCGGGCGTGGTGCGTATGGGCGACCCCTACTGCTTCCGCTGCCCGTTCGGCAAGGAGCCCCGGACCTGCAGCCACGAGTGCGCCGCCGATCTGGAGACGGCGCTGCTGCGCGAAGGCCCTGGCACGGTGGCGGCGGTGATCCTGGAAGGGATCGTGGGGGCCAACGGCGTGTTCGTGCCGCCGCCCGGCTACTGGAAAAAGGTCCGCGCCATATGCGATCGCCACGGCGTCCTGCTGATCGCCGACGAGGTCCTGTCCGGCTTCGGGCGCACCGGGCGCTGGTTCGCCGTCGACCACGACGGCGTGACGCCTGATCTGATGACCGTGGCCAAGGGGGTCACCGCCGGGTACGCGCCGGGCGGCGCCGTCATCGTCACGGAGCGCATCGCCCGCCATTTTGACGACGAGGTCCTGTGGTGCGGACTGACCGCCTATGCCCACCCGCTGGTCTGCGAGGCCATCGTGGCGACCATCGAGACGTTGCGCGACGAGAAGCTGGTGGAGCGGGCGGCGGCGCTGGGGGCGTGGCTGGGACCGCGGCTGGCGGCGCTGGGCAAGGCCCGACCGCACATCGCAGACGTGCGCGGCATCGGCCTTCTATGGGCGCTGGAGCTGTGCCGTCCGGGAACGCGAGAGCCGCTGGGGGCCGCCGAGATGGGGCGCGTGGCGGCCGCCCTGCGCCGGCACCACCTGCACATGCACAAGCGCGACAACCTGGTGTACGTGGCGCCGCCCCTGGTGATCACCGAGGCTGAATTGCAAGAGGCGCTGGTGGCCCTGGGGACGGCGCTGGACGAAGCGCTGGCATGAGCGCCGCGCGCGACAAGGTCTTCGCCACCGTCGAGGCTGCGCTGGCCGACGTGCTGCGCGACGGGATGTCGATCATGTCGGGCGGGTTTGGGCTGTCCGGCAACGCCGAGGCCTGCATCGCCGCCATCGCCGCGCGCGGCGTGCGCGACCTGACCATCATCAGCAACAACTGCGGCAACCAGGGTCAGGGGCTGGCCGTGCTGCTGAAGAACCGCCAGGTGAAGAAGGTGATCTGCAGCTTCATCGGCGGCAATCCCGATCTGGCCGAACAATATTTGGCCAGGCAGATCGAGGTCGAACTGAACCCACAGGGAACGTTCGCCGAGCGCATCCGTGCCGGCGGCGCCGGCATCGGCGGCTTTTTCACGCCCACCGGCGTGGGCACGGTGGTGGCCGAGGGCAAGGAGGTGCGCGAGCTCGACGGGCGAACCTTCGTGCTGGAGAAACCCCTGCGCGCCGACCTGGCCATCGTGCGCGCCGCGGTCGGCGATCGGTTTGGCAACCTGCGGTTCTATCGGACGTCGCGCAACTTCAACCCGCTGATGGCCACCGCCGCCGACGTCACGGTCGCCGAGGTCGACCGCCTGGTGGACGTGGGCGCGCTGGATCCCGACGACGTGCACCTGCCCGGCTTGTTCGTGAGGCGGATCGTCGAGGTGCCCGCCCACAAGAACGTCATCGAGTTCCGGACGACGCGGCCCAAAGGCGTGAAGGCGGACCAGACGTGAGCTGGTCGCGCGAGGACATGGTCAGGCGCGCGGCGGCCGAGCTCTGCGACGGGCAGATCGTGAACCTGGGCATCGGCCAGCCCACCGAGGTGGCCAATCACATCCCGCCGGGGATCTCGGTTTTTCTGCATTCGGAGAACGGCCTCCTCGGCATGGGGCCGTTTCCCTTCGAGGACCAGGTCGATCCGCAGCTGATCAACGCCGGCAAGCAGACCGTGACGGCGCTCCCCGGGGCCAGCACCTTCGATTCGGCGCTGTCGTTCGCCATGATTCGCGGCCGCCACGTCGACCTGGCGATCCTGGGTGGCCTGGAAGTGGCGTGCACCGGCGATCTGGCGAACTGGACCGTGCCCGGAAAGATGATCACCGGCATGGGGGGCGCCATGGATCTGGCCGCCGGGGCGCGGCGCGTGGTGGTGCTGCAGAGCCACACGGCCAAGGACGGAACGCCCAAGCTGGTGAAGGCGCTGTCGCTGCCGGTGACGGCGCTCCGCTGCGTCCAGCGGGTGATCACAGAGCTGGGGGTGTTCGACGTGGGCGGCGACCATTTTCGCTGCGTGGAGCGCGCGACGGGCGTTGATGCAGAGACGGTCGGGCGAAGCACCGGGGCGCCGGTGGTTTTTTAAAGTCGCTCCCCTCATCCCGACCTTCTCCCCGCCAGGCGGGGAGAAGGAGAAAAAAAAGGGGGCGGGGGGGAGAAGGAATGGGAAGGGAGCGAAGCTCCTTGGTACCTACTTTGGACAGCCGATCTTCTCGGTGGAGATCACGATGT
>DATLVT010000012.1:0-8759 GCA_035577105.1 Polyangia bacterium | reverse complement strand
GGTGCAGGAGGTCCAGCGTCTGGGCACGGTCTATGACCGCGTCCGCGACATGAAGGGCACCAAGAAGGATCAGCTGGAAGAGTGCCGCATCGCCTTCCACGACACCTCGAAAGAGCTGGCGCTGATCTGGCACAAGGAAGCGCAGAAGACGAAGAACCAGGACACCTACGCGCTGACCAAGTTCGTCTACAAAGAGTTCCTGGACCATTTCAACGACGACAAGGACGCGTACGACATGTCCTTCTACTACGGCGAGCTCTTGTGGACGCTGGAGCAGTGGAAGGACGCCGCCGAGCAGTACACCAAGGTCGTCAAGCTGAACACCAAGGGCAAGTACGTCAAGGACGCCGCCTACGCGGCCGTGCTGGCGTGGAAGAACGCCCTCAACGTCGACGATCACGAGCAGCGGGAGCAGGTCGAGAAATCGCGCGGCAATTTCAAGGACAAGAACAAGTTCGATCCGATGCCGATCCCCGAGTACCAGAAGAAGATGATCGCCGCCTTCGACACGTACATCCAGTACGTGCCGGACGCGCCCGAGCTGGTGGTGATCAAGTACCGCAAGGCCCGCATCTATTACGAGTACAACCACTTTGACGACGCGGCCAAGCTGTTCCAGGACATCGTCGAGAAGCACCCCAACCACGAGCTGGCGATCTACTCGGCCAACCTGCTGCTGGATTCGTTGAACGCTCAGACCAAGACCAAGGAGGTGGTGGCCTGGGTCGACAAGTTCCTCGAGATGCCGAACCTCATGAAGGATCCGGAGTTCGGCAAGCAGATGGTCGCCCTGAAGAGCGACACCTACGACATGGAAGGCCACGAGTACGAGAAGCTCCACAACTACAAGGAGTGCGGGCGCTCGATGCTGGCCGCCGCCGAGGCGTTGCCCGACCACCCCAAGCACGCCGAGCGTCTGTGGAACGCCGGCCAGTGTTTCCAGAACGCCCACCTGGTGGGCCAGGCGTTGAAGTCGCGTCTGGCGCTGATCAACGCGCACCCCAAGGATCCGTTGGCCCAGCGCGCGCAGTTTCGCGTGGCGGCCAGCTATCACCAGCTGGCCTACTACACCAAGGCCGCCGACTATTACGAGGAGTTCGCCAACAAGTTCCCGGGCGAGAAGAAGGCGACCGAGGCGCTGGGGAATGCGACCACGTTCCGCATCGGCCTGGGCGAAGCGGACAAGGCGCTGGCCGACATGGACACGTTCGTGAAGTTCTTCGGCAATCGCAAGCCGCAGGACGCCGCCGGCGTGTACTTCCAGATGGCCGACGTCTATGAGAAGGAAAAGAAGTACGACGATCTGGCCAAGCACCTCGAGGCGTATCTGAAGAAGTGGGGCGCCCAGGGGGGGCCCGATCGCCAGATCCTGGCGCACTTCCGGCTGGGCGAGCTGGCCTGGAAGGCCTCCTGCCCCAAGGCCGCCGAGGACGGCGCCTGCCTGGAGATCAAGCGCGTCTCCGCCACCGGCCGCCAGAAGGTCATCGCCGACCTCAACAAGAAGCTGGGCAAGAAGCGGAAGATCAAGGACAAGCTGCGCACGCAGTGTGGGCCGCCCACCAAGTCCAAGATCGTTCTCTTCGACCGGGGCAAGGCGCAGGCGGCCAAGGCGCAAGAGCACTTCCAGACGGCATTGAAGATCTGGAGCAAAGGCGCCGCCGCCTCGCGTATCACCGGCAAGGATGTCGAGGCGCGGGCCAGCTCGGCGGCTTACGCCGCGGCGGGCGCGGCGTTTTATCTGGCGGAGAAGCAGTACGAGGACTTCCTGCGCATCAAGTTCCCGGAGAACCTGGACTTCCAGACGCCCAGCCAGTACGACAGCCCGCGCAAGCAGGCCGCCACCAAGAAGAAGATGGAAGAGTCCGCGAAGAAGTTCACCGCCTACCTGGACGAGAAGGCCAAGGCGCTGGACAAGGCGCGCACCACCTATCTGGACGTCTTCGGCATGAAGCAGGCGCAGTGGACCATCGCCTCGTCGGCGCGGGTCGGGCAGATCTATTCTGACTTCGCCGGCCAGCTTTACACCGCGGAGATTCCCAAGGACCTCAAGGAGATCGATCAGTGGGGCAACCAGCCTCGCCAGATCTACTGCGACCAGCTGGAAGACAAGGCCGAGCCCATCGAAGCCAAGGCCGTCGAGGGCTTTGAGAAGTGCCTGAAGGCAGCCACCGACCAGTCCTGGTACAACGAGTGGTCGCGCCTGTGCGAGCGGGAGCTGAACCAGATGAAGCCCTCGGACTATCCGCTGGCCTCCGAGGTCAAGCCTGAAGCGGGTTACGTCTCGACCACCATGTCGCCGACGCCCGTTATCTCGGAGCTCAGCCCAACTGCGCCGGTCGCGGCGGCCACGACGAGCAGCAAGTAAGGAGCGCCCGGAATGAACATGCGAGCGAAGGCGGTCATGACGATCACCCAGCGAAAGACGACGGCGCTGCGGGGAGCCGGATGTGCGGCTGCGGCTGTGCTGGCGATGCAGCTTGCCGGTTGCGGAAGCGCAGCGCCGCCGCCACCGAAGAGCGGCGGCGACCTGCTGGGCGAGAGCAAGCCGGGGGCGGAGCAGATCATCCCCCAGGAGAAGAAGCGCGATCTCACCGCCGATCAGAAGGCGGATTTTGCCAACGCCATGGAGCGCTATCAGTCGGCCAAGAAGTCGGGTGGCAGCCTGAGCGCTTCCGAGTGCAGCAGCGTCTCGTCGGCCTTTCGGTCGGCGGCCGACGCCAATCCGAACGTCCCCGAGGCGCGGTTCAACCAGGGCGCGGTCCTGCAAGAGTGCGGTCGCGAGGACGAGGCGGTCCGCATCTGGGAGGCGATGCCCAAGTACGGGCCGGCGATGGCCAACGTCGGCTACATCGCCTGGAAGAACGGCGATCTCGCCCGGGCCGAGTCGCTGTTCACCCGGGCCATCGACGCCGACCCGTTGCACACGGTCGAGGCTCGCAACAACCTGGCCCAGATTCTTCGCGACAAGGCCCGACGGGCGTCGTCGCCGGAAGAGAAGCGGCAGTACGTCGGTCAGGCGGTCAGCCACCTGCGTACTGTGCTGGCTCTCGACAGCAACAACTTGCAGGCGTTTTCGACCCTCGCCTTCATTTATTACGAGATGAGCATGCTGGAGATGGCCAAGCTGGTCGGCAACCAGGCCATCCGCAAGGCGGACGAGATCGCCACCGGTAAGTTCGAAGAGGAAAAGGCCGAAGAGGCGGCTGACGCCAAGGCGGCCAAGGGCGGCGCCAAGAAGGGCAAGAAGGACAAGAAGGACGAAGACGAGGCCCCCAAGCTGGCCACCCAGGTCGACGTCCGCGAGGCGGGCACCGGCGTCACGCCGCAAATGAAGGTGCAGCTGGCCGTCGTGCACAACACGCTGGGCCTGGTCGAGCTGCGCAAGAAGAACATCAGCCCGGCCATCAGCCAGTTCCGCAAGGCGGTCGAGTTGAACCCGGCGTTCAACGAGGCGCGCCTGAACCTGGCAGCGCTGTCGCTGAACAACCGCGACTACAAGACCGCCGAGGAGAACTTTCAGGCGGTGCTGCAGGCGCAGCCGAAGAACTATGAGGCGATGATCGGCCTCGGCGTGGCGTTGCGGGGCGGCAAGAAGATCGACGAGGCCGAGGCGCAGTACGTGGCGGCGCAGAAGCTGGATCCGCAGAACCCCTCCAGCTACTTCAACCTTGGTTTGCTCTATCAGGACTACAAGGACGGCCAGAAGCCGTCGTTGCAGAAGGCGCAGGAGTACTACCGGCAATTTCTGGGCAAGGTCAACGGCTCGACGCCGGAAGGCCTGCGCCGTGACGCGGAGAAGCGCATCAAGGACATCGACGAAATCTACGTCGCGCTGGCCGAGGCGGCCAAGCTGCAGGCCGAGGCCGAGGAGATGCAGCGCAAGGCCGAAGAGCAGCAAAAGCAGATGGAAGAGCAGATGAAGAAGCAGCAGGCCGACGAAGCAGCCGCCGCCGGCAAGTCCGGTGGTGGCGCGGCCGGGTCGACCATTGCGGCGCCGCCCGCAGATGGTGCGGCCCCCGCCGCAGATGGCGCCCCGGCCACCGATGCCGGCGCCAAGGCGGCCGGCGGCAAGAAGAAAAAGAAGAAATAGCGCGCTGCGCAGGTAGGCGTTTTGAAAAAAATGGGAACCTGGGTGCCCGGCGGTTGTCTGAACCGTGCCCGCCGGACCCCGCAAAAGGCAGGAGAGCAAGATGAAGCTGATCATGTTGACCGCGTTTCTGGGCCTGGTGGGCCTGTCCGGAAACGTTTTCGCCCAGGCGAAAGCCACCGGGGGCGATGACAACACTCAGTACAAGGCGAAGACCGTCTATGACTTCGAGGACGACATGGTCGAAGGCGACCTGCAGCGTCCCGATGGCGAGCTGGTCAACTCCTTGAAGAAGACCGAGCATTCCAGCCTGATCGAGATTCGAAAAGACTTCATCCCCGAGATGTTGAAGTCTCTCGAAGACATTTAGTCCGCGCCGTCGAACGCCGGCCGCTCTTCAGGCAGTCAGACAAGTCGTTACCAGAAACCGCAGACAGGAGAGCACTCATGGCCGACGTGAAGGTCCCCCTCAAGTTCCAGATCTATAAAGGGGACGCGCTGGTTCGCGAAGAAGTTCTGAGCCAGGACGTGATCAAGGTCGGCAAGCTGCCGTCTTCGCACCTGCGGATCGACGATGAGACCGTGTCGCGCATGCACGCGGTCATCGAGATCACCGGCCCCGACGAGGTGCACATCATCGACCTCGGGTCGACCCGCGGCACGCTGGTCAACGGCGAGCGCGTGACCAAGACCCGGCTGCAGTCGGGCGACGAGGTGATGTTCGGCGAGAGCCGGGTGATCGTGACCTTCCTGCCGGCCCAGTACGGCGACGCCCCGGGGCCGGCCGCGCCGCCCGCCCGGACGGCGCGCATGCCGCCGGGTTATCAGCCGCCTCCGCCGCCCACCGGCTATGCCCCCGCTCCGGCGCACCACGCCCCGGCGGCGGCCGCCCAGTCGGCGTTCACCGACGCGGCCAATCCGGTCGGCGCCGAGGTCGAGGTCCTCGACGGTTCGCGGGCGATGGAGGTGCAGACCATCTATCACAACGTCGTCATCGGCACCCGCCACCTGTTCAACCCCGAAGGCAAGAGCACGCACAAGCAGGGGACGAACCTCATGCTGGGCGGCATCGGCCTGGCGGCGATCGCGCTGATCACGTTCATCTACACGGCGATCACCGTCGGTCGTGAGAAGGTCGCCTACGAGCAGTTTCAGGCGGCCGGCAACGACGCCAAGAACTTTATCTGGAGCCGGCCCAACCCCGCCGCGGACGTGGTGGTGTTCGGCGGCATCATCGCCGGTATGGCCCTCATCTATATGGGCCTCAAGCGCCGCGGCCGCACCAACCCGGACTTCATCATCGGCTCGGACGCCGGTGTCGACGCGCCGGTCTCGTCGGATTACGTGCCGTCACCCTCGCACCCCCTGGTCGCGGCCAACGGTAGCGACTACGTCGTGAACGTCACGCCACGCATGTCGGGCGAGGTCTACGTCGACAATCAGGTCTACCCGCTGCAGCAGTTCATCCAGCAGCGCGGATCCAGCTTCTCGCTGCCGCCGGGTGGCCGCGCCAAGCTGGACTGCGGTGAGACCGCATTCATCGTCAGTGCCACGGCGCGGCCGCGCGCCCTGGAAGTACCGTTTCTGACCTGGCGCTGGGACGAGCAGGTCTACACCGTCGGTTCTGTGGTGGCCCTGGGCCTGTTCCTCCTCATGATCTTCTCGGTCCCCCCGGATCCCAAGTCGCTGTCGCTGGACCTTTTCAACAGCGACAACCGGTTCGTGAAGTTCCTCATCAAGCCGCCCGAGGAAAAGGAAGAGGAGATCCCCGAGTGGCTGAAGAAGAAGGGCCCCGAGGAGCAGGGCGGCAAGGGCAAGCGCCACAAGGGCGAAGAGGGGAAGATGGGGAAGAAGACCTCCAAAAACAAGGAAGGTCTGTACGGTCTGAAGGGTCCCAAGGACAACCCCGATCCCCACCTGGCCAAGAAGCTGGCCGAGGAAGAGGCCAAGAACGCCGGTATCCTCGGCGTCCTCAAGCAGTCGGAAGGCTCGCACATCGCCTCGATCTTCGGCCGTGACGCGGCCCTGGGCAACGACGCTGACAACGTGCTGGGTGGCCTCATCGGCAACCAGATCGGTGAGGCGTACGGCGTCGGCGGTCTGGGCCTGGTCGGCACCGGCTCGGGTGGCGGCGGCACCGGCGAAGGGACCATCGGTCTTGGCAACCTGGGCACCATCGGCAAGGGCGGCGGCGGCGGCAACGGTTCCGGCTACGGTCGCGGCGCCGGCGGTCTGGGTGGTCGTCGCGCCAAGGCGCCCGACGTCATCCCCGGTCAGGCCAACGTCCGTGGCTCGCTGGACAAGGAGATCATCCGCCGCATCATCCGACGGCACATCAACGAGGTGAAGTACTGCTATGAGCAGGAGCTGACCAAGAAGCCTGAGCTGGGTGGCCGCATCATGGTGCAGTTCACCATCGCGGCGTCGGGCCAGGTCATCGCGTCGGTCCTGCAGAATTCGACGATGGGCAACCCGCGCGTCGAGAATTGCACGGTGCAAGCCGTCCGGCGATGGGAGTTCCCGAAGCCCCTCGGCGGCGGTATCGTCATCGTCTCCTATCCGTTCGTCCTCACCCCCGCCGGCGCCGGAGAGTGAACATGCTGCGCATGAACAAGCTCGTGAATGCACGAACCGTGGTCCTGATCTTGGGTCTGGGCCTGCCTGCCTGCGAAGGCTTTGTCTGCAGCCAGGAACGCATCAAGGCGATCGAGCTGGCCAACCGAGGCACCGAGGAGTTCAAGAACAGCCTGTTCGACTCGGCCGAGAAGGATCTCAAGCAGGCCATCCAGATGGACCCGACCTACGAGATTGCCTATTACAACCTGGGCAAGGTCTATCAGAAGCAGCGTAAGTGGGATAAGGCGTCCGAGTCGTTCGAAGCGGCGGTGCAACGCGCTCCCAACAACGGCAACTATCAGTACGATCTCGGCGAGGCGTACCTGGAGGCCAAGAAGGTCGACGGGGCGGAGAAGGCACTGCTGGCGGCGACGAAGGCCGACCCCAAGCTGTTCAAGGCCTGGTGGCGGCTGGGTCTGGTCTACAAGATGCTCGACCGGCCCAAGGAGGCGGACAACGCCCTTCGCCACGCCATCGAAGCCAACACCCGCTTCTCGAAATCGTACGTGGCGCTGGGGTACCTGTATCTGGACTACGACTTCAACAAGGAAGCGGCGCAGGTCTTCCAGGGCTGCGTTACCGCCAAAGAGGACGACGGCGAGTGCCACAACGGGTACGGCCTGGCCTTGAAGAACCTGAAACAGTATGAACAGGCGACCAGCGAGTTCAAGAAGGCCATCAACCTTGACCCGGACCTGTACGACGCGCTTTACAACGCCGGCATGGCCTACGCCGACTGGTACGACGAAGCCCACGGCAACGACCAGAAAGAAAACGCCCGAACCTACCTGCAGAAGTTCGTGGCGGCGGGGGCCAAGAACGCCGACGGCAACTACGTCAAGGCAGCCAACGACAAGCTGTACGCTCTGTCGGGACCCTAGCGTCCGGCACCCACCTCGCGACTCTCGATCGACTCTCGATCAACGGCGACCCCGGCGCTGGCCCAGCGCTGGCGGTCGCTTTGGTGTTTTTTGCCACGCCTCGCCGTGGTATAAAACTCTCCCGATTTTCTACTCGGTTTCGCACAGTTAGACCGGACGACGGGGGAGCAGCCGCAGAGGACGTGCGGGCCTCCTTTGGTCGCCACGGATCTTGATGGGATCTGGAGGAGACTCAGTGGACCAGCAGTCGAAGCAAGGCCCGGAGCAGGGCCAAGGCAAACGCAAGAAGGACGCCGAAGAGAGCGGTCCTTCGGGCGGTAATGGCTCGCATAACGGTCAAGACGACTTTCCACCAGAGCTTGCCCCCCAGGCCACCGCCGCGCGCGAAGCTGAAAAGCTGTCGGCCGAAAAGGGGATCGACGCCTGGAAGAAAGTGGTGGCGGCCGCTCCTGGCGCCTGGGCCCCTCGCCGCGAGCTGGCTCGCGTCTATCGCAAGGCCGAGCGGTGGAACGCCTTCGTCGAGGTGATGAAGGACGCCGTCGACAAAGCCAACTGGGCCAAACCCGAAGACAAGATTCCTGTCCTCTTCGAGATGATCGAGATCTATCGCGACCGGCTCAAGCTGGACGTGATGGTGGTCAACGCGTTCAACCAGATTCTGAACATCCAGCCGGCCAACTCGGCGGCGGCGGATGCCCTGGCCACGCAGTACGAGACCATGAAGCGCTGGCCGGATCTGATTTCGCTGCTGCGAAAAAAGGCGGCCGTCGTCACCGAGCCCGAGGAGAAGGTCGCCCTGCACCTGCGCGTGGCGAACCTGTTTCTGGAGAAGTTCTCCAACCAGGCCGAGGCGATCAAGTCGTTCGAGGTCATTCTGGATCTGTCCCCGGAGAACGCCGAGGCGCTGGGCTTTCTCAAGCAGATGTACGAGAAGCGCCGCGACTGGGACAAGTTGATCGCCATTCATCAGCGCGAGATCGAAAAGATCAGCGACGCCGACACCCGCAAGTTGCGGCGGATCGAGGTGGCCAAGCTGGCCTCCGAGAAGCTGAAAAAGCCGGCGATCTCGATCGATCTCTGGAAACGCGTCCTGGCCGACGATCCGGAGAACGCCGAGGCGCTGGGCGAGCTGGAGAAGCTGTTCGAGCGCGAGAAGGCCTGGGGCGATCTGGGCG
>DATLVT010000011.1:0-9974 GCA_035577105.1 Polyangia bacterium | reverse complement strand
GTCGAGGTCTACAAGGTCGCGGTGGTGCATCAGTAAGGCAGGAGAGCGGCCGGGGCGGAGGGCAGTTACTCCGACAGCGGCGCGAACGTCTGAGTCCATCCGCCTTCGGACTATCGTGCGAAAGGGGGCGCTGCAAGAGATGGCCGGACCCAGCGTTGCCGGTCTGGGCGGCGCCATCGGGCGGCTGTAGGACAAGACCCGATCGTCCAGTCTGGCTGGGAAGCGCGCGCCGGCTTCACCTGGAGCGCCGAAGTCAGCGCGCGGCCCGCGTCTTGAAGGCGCCTCCCTGAAATCGCGCCGGCGCCGCGGTCAGGGGTACATCGGCAGGCCCTTGCCGCAGCGGCGCCCCTGATAGTCGGGGTTGGGCACGCAGATCATCGCCGGCGGCGAACAGCCGCTGGTCATCGAACAAGGATCGTTCGGGTAGGCGCAGAACAGCACGTTGCGCACCACGCAGGCACCGCCGGTGTCCGCCAGGGCGTAGGCGCAGCGGCCGCCGGGAGACCTGGTGCAGTCGGCGTCGGTCCGGCAACCTCCATACACGCAGCCGGCGTTGACGTGGTTCAGCGCGCCCGCGGGGGCGCAGATCGCCACCGTCGCGCCCGCCGGCATCCCGGCGTTGCAATCAGCGTCGGCGCGACACTCGTCGAACTGACAGCTGTTTCCGATGGGCGCCGCGCCCCCGCACGGGCTGGTCCGGGGAAGGCACCGCCCCTTGTCTATCTGGCCGCCGTCGACCGCCAGGGTGCAGTCGCCATCGCCCTTGCAGCAAGTCGGGTCGCCGGCTTGCGGACACATCAGCAGCGTGGGGCTGGCGGGAGGTTTGACACAGGCCCTGGCCCCGTTCAGCTGCAGCCAGCACGTGCCGTCGGGACAATCCGACGGCAGCGTGCACGTATCCGCGGGATGATCGACGGCGCCGTCGAGCGCGGTGTCCGACGGCGCGCCGCCGCTGCCGGCGACGTCTGCGGCGGATGTTCCGCCCGCGCCACCCGCACCGCCCATCGCGCCGGTGGCGTCTGCTCCACCGGTCGCGGCTGTGTCGTCACCGCTGGGGTGATCCACCATGGCATCCGCCGCGCTCCCCGTACCGGAGCTGCAACCGCCGGCCAGCCAAGGGCCCGTGGTCGCACAGAGCAGGACGAACACTCCTGAAAGGTCGATTCGTTTCATGATTGTTCCTGCACCGATACTAGCAGCCGCGCCGCGACCGGATCGCCCGGGCTCACCTGATCGGAAGGGCGGCCAGGCGCTTGGCGGCGATCGCTTCCAGCGGTGTTCCGGCTGCCCGCGCCGCCACGTCGGTCCAGGCGGAGACCGCCTCCGCCGATCGACCGAGCCCTTCCAGCGCCAGCGCGCGATTGGCGCGGGTCGTCCCCTCGACGTCGCCACGGGCCAGGCCGCGGTCGAACAGCGCAAGCGCCGCCGTGAAATGACTCTCTTTCAGCTCGACGGCGCCCAGCCACTCACAGAGCTGGACCTCGGGGCCGGCGTCCAGGCACCCGCCTGGTGCCGCCAGGGCCAGGGCATAGGCGGCGCGGGTCCTGGGTGTCGCCGCACCGTCCAGCTCGAACATCAGATCACCCAGGCGGCGCTGCCATTCACACTCGGGCACCGGCGAGTCCGGCGGGCGCTCCGTCAGCGGCAGCGTGGCAACGCCTTCCGCCGGCGTGAAGCTGAAGCTGGCCGGAATCTCGAGGCGGGCGATCAGCGCGCGGTGGCGCGGCAGCCGGCGCACGAACACCCGCGCGTCCTGGGCACGGTAGACCAGCGCCCAGCGCCGGGGATCCCACCAGGCGACGCGGCGGTTGAGGCCGGCATAGGCCAGCAGGGCACTGTCGACGCCATACCGGTCCATCGCCACGTCCCATTCGGCGCGCGACAGGTCGCCCCGGCCCAGTAACCGATGCAGCTGGCGCGGATAAGCCGGCAGGCGCGGGTCCACGAAGACCTGGTAACGGGGAAAGCCCTCGAACAACAGATAGGCGCCGATCTCGAAATCGTTGTACATGCGCGCCCGCACATCGTTCTCGGTGACGAACCGGATGGCGCCCAGGGGCACGATGCTTTGATCAAGACCGATGTCCAGCAGCGGGCGCCCGGCGCGCGCCGTGGCCACCCGCGGGCCGATCGCCCAGGCCGCCAGCGCGGTGGCGACGGTGACGGCGGGCAGCGGGCCCCGGAGCAACGGACCGCCTCTCTCGCCCAGCCGGGTGAGGCCGACAGCCAGAATCGGCGCCACGACCAGCGCCAGGTCAGCGCCAAAGCGGATCGAGCGCATCGTGAGGATCGCCAGCGCCGCGGCAGGAAGCAGCAGGCGCGCCCGGCGCGGTCGGACCAGCAGCGCGGCCAGCGCCGTCGCGGCGCCCACCAGCAACAACGGCGCATCGGAGATCCAGGTGGCGGCGCGGAATTCGTCCACGGGGTGCAGCGCCGGAATCACAAGGTGCAGGTACAGGTAGCGGAACAGCGCGGTGCCCACCGGCGTCACCAGCGTCGCAGCGGCGGCACCGACGGTCAGGATGGCCAGGCGGCGCGGAAAAAGGCGCTCATCGATCCAGACGCCAGCACCCGCCAGTCCCAGGACCACCGGCGCCAGGAAGACGCCGGCGTGCAGGTTTGCCCACAGCACGACGGCACTCAGCGTCGCCACCATCACCTGGCGCGCCCGGCGGCGGTCGTGATCGGACGTTGCCCCCTGTTGCCCGACCACCAGGGCGTCGATCGCCGCCAGCAGCATGATCTGTCCGGCCAGGCTGAAGAGATGCGGTCGCTCGACGAACCGTTCGCGCGCGGCAAACGCGGCCGCCGCCAGGGCCAGCACCGACGCCGTCGGTCCGGCGCCGCGCCGCCTGCAGACGGCGAACGCCGCCGCGAACGTCGCCAGCAGGATGGCGGTCTTGGCCAGCACCAGCGCCGGGAAACCGCCGCGCGCGAAGAGCCAGGCGGCGCCGACCTCGAACAGCCAGGCGGTGTCCAGGTCCGGGTGGTCGGGGTACGTGAACGAGTAGAGGTTGCTCCGCGGCAGGGCGTGCCGGGCCAGGATCTCCTGACCGGCCTTCAGGCGGAAGAAGACATCCGACTCTGACAGCGGCTGCAAGGCCAGCCCCGCCACCGCGGCCAGCAGGGCCAGCAACAGCGCGACGTGCAACGCCCGCCTGGCCAGGAGGGGAGGGTGCATGAAAACCGCCGCAGAGCTGGACGCTGGCAGGGATCGGCGTCGAACCGGCCTACGGCTTGACCGGCGGCGGGGCAGCCCGCGTCGGGATGGGCGGCGGGGTGGGTCTCGCCGCGGGCTTCGCGGTTGCTGTGCTCTTGCCGGCGGCCGCGCGTGCCGCTTTGGCTTCAGGCGAGTTGTAGGCGCTGCGGTAGGCGTGACGGCGGCGGCGATGCGCCGCCTGGACAGCGTTGGTGGGTCGGTTGCGCTTGCTCATTTGTGGGGACCATACCATCGATGACAGAAGGCCGGGATCAGATATGGAGTTCCGCGGTCTGGCGCGCGGTTTCCGTCGCCAGGCAGCTAACGGCCGCGGTCGAAGATGATCGTCGAGCAGTGGTGGGCCGCGCTGCAGGTGGCGCCTTCGCCCTTGCACCAGCAATCGGCGCCGGTGGCGCAGGTGCCAGGATCACCGGCGTTTGACAGGACGCAGACCTTGTTCGTCGCGCTGCAGACATCGCCGCCGCAGGCCATACCGCTGGAAACGCAGTCGGTGTCCTTCACGCACGGTACGCCGGGCGCCGTCGGTTTCACGGTCCTGCCGTCGACGCTGTCGATGGTGCCACCGCCCGCCAGGTTGCTGATCCGGGCGATCTTGTTCGTCGACAGTTCGGTGAACCAGATGTTCTTGTCCGGCCCCGCGGTGATACCGGCCGCATCGGCGCTGGGCGACGGAATCGGGTATTCGGAGATGGCGCCCGTCGGCGTGATGCGACCGATGAGGTTGATGCCACCGCCCTCGGTGAACCACAGGTTGCCGTCGGCGCCGGTGGCGATGTTGAACGGCTTGCCGTCGGAGCCGGCCGGGAACTCGGTGATGAGGCCGGCGGGGGTGATGCGGCCGATCTTGCGGCCGTCGAACTCGGTGAACCACAGGTTGCCGTCGGGCCCGGCGGTGATGCTCCGCGCGTTGGCCGACGGCGTCGGCAGCGTGTATTCGGTGACGACGCCGGCGGGGGTGACCTTTCCGATCTTGTTGCCGGCCGCCGACGACTCGGTGAACCAGAGATTGCCGTCGGGACCCTTGGTGATGGCGAACGGATTTCCCCCTGTCGTGGGAACGTTGAAGGTGGTGACGGCATTCTGGGGCGTGCTGCGACCGATCCGGTCGTGCAGCGGCTCGGTGAACCACATGTTGCCGTCGGGTCCGGCGACGATGCCGCCGGAGTCGCCGCCGGCCGGAAGGACGAACTCGCTGATCATGCCCGCAGGCGTCGCCTTGCCCAGGCCCAGCTGCCGGGTGTACCAGACGTTGCCGTCGACGCCGCCCGTGATGGCCACGGGCCCGGTCCTCTCCGACGGCGTCGCCACCAGGGCAAAGTTCGTTCCCGCCGTCGTCAGGTTGCCGATGGCAGGCGGTGCGGTGCTCTGGTGCACGAACCAGATCTTGCCGTCGGGGCCGGCGCAGATCGCGCCCGGCTGGCTGGGGGTGGGGATGGCGAACTCGGTGATGGTGATGGCCGGACCCTTGACGTCCATTCCGCCGCTCAATGGACCGGCGGTACCACCGCCGCCGCTGACGACGTCACCGCCTGAGCTGCCGCTGCCACCATTGCCGCCGTCGATCACGCCGCCACCGCCGCCGGTCGTTGCAAGGCCGCCGCCCGCTCCAGCGGAGCCGGCGCCGCCCCCGATGGTGTCTGTCCCGCCACGGTTGCCGCCGCCGTCAGCGCGGGACGACTGTCCACCCGGGGGCTCGTTGCCGCCGCCGCACGCGGCAACGCCGACCGTCCATGCAATGATCAGTCGAGGCACGACGTTCCTGATGCTGCCCATGGATTGAAAGCGCGGACCCACCACGCGCCACCATCCCGCCAGATGCCCGCACACCTCTTTTTCCATGCATCCGACAGTCGAGAAGTCATCGACGTCCGCATGCTGCACACGTCTGTCCGTTTGCAGCGGAGACACGGAATCGTCTCTGCGGGGGCATTCCCCACATATGCGAGCAACGCTTCTTGGTTTGGTGTTGATCGGAACGGCTTGCAGCGGCGCGATCGGAAGCACGCCCGGCGGAAGCGCGACCGAACCGGAACCCCGTCCCGGCGGCGGCCCCGGCGCCTCGGCTGGTGGCCCCGCCTCCGGCCCTGAGCAGCCAAGCCCGCGCCTGGTGCGGCAGCTGACCTCCAGCGAGTATCGCAGCACAGTCGCCGACCTGCTGCAGATCAGCGCCCCGAACACCACGGACATTCCGCCCGACGTTTCGGTGCGCGGGTACAGCACCAACGCCGCCAGCGCCTTCATCGACATGAGCAATGTCGACAAGTACCAATCGGTGGGCGACGCCCTGGCCGATCGCGCCATTCAAGAATCGTTCAGCAAGCTGGTGCCCTGCCAGTCGCAGGACATGGCGTGCGCGGCGACGTTCGTGCAGCAGTTCGGATTGCGCGCCTTCCGTCGGCCGCTGACCGCCGACGAGCAGGCCCGTTACCTGACGGTGTTCGACCCCAGCGTCACCGGTGGAGACTTCAAGACCGGCGTCGGCCTGGTCATCAAGGCCATGCTGATCTCGCCGTTCTTCCTGATGCGCAGCGAGCTTGGCGTCGACAAGGGCAACGGCAAGTTCGTGCTGTCGCCCTACGAGACCGCTTCGGCGCTGTCGTACGCCTACTGGGGCACCATGCCTGACGACGCCTTGTTCTCGTCGGCCCAGAGCGGCGCGCTGGCCAGCAAGAAAGAGATCGAGACCCAGGTCCGCCGCCTTCTGGCGGATCCGCGCGGGCGCGCCCGGGTGGCGACGTTCGCCGGCGAGTGGCTGGAGGCTTCGCGCGCGTACGTCGCGACCAAGGACCCGGCGACCTTTCCGGCCCTGAAGGACGCCGCCACCAGCGCGGCCATCGTCACGGCCATGAAGGCCGAAGAGGACGCCTTCATCACCAACATCGTCTTCGACTCGACAAAGAAATGGAGCGAGCTGTTCTCGGCGGACTACACCTTCGTCAACGATCAGCTGGCCGTTTACTATGGCCTGCCGAAGCCGGGTTCGGGCGCCAACGTCGCCAAGGTCTCGCTGGGCGCGGGGTCGGCGCGCGGAGGCCTCTTGACCATGGGCATGTTTCTGTTCGGGCACGCGCGCGCCGACCAGTCGTCGCCCACCCAGCGCGGCCACGCCATCCGCGCCAACATGTTCTGCGTGGACGTGCCGCCGCCTCCTCCCGGCGTCGACGTCACCATCAAACCCGGCATGGCCGGCAACACCGGACGGGATCAGATCCAGGCCCTGACCGGCAGCGGGATGTGCAACACCTGCCACAGCCTGATGAACCCCATCGGCTTTGGCCTGGAAGGGTTCGACGGCGCCGGGCAGCCGCGCACGCTGGACCACGGGGAGACGGTGGACACCTCCGGCGAGATCGACGGTCTGACGGCATCGCCCATCACGTTCAACGGCGCCAGGGAGCTGTCGAACATCCTGGCCAGCAACAAGGACGCCCAGGCCTGCCTGGCCTCGAACTATTTTCGCTACGTGCGGGGATTCGATCCCCAGCAAACCACCGACGCCGCCGACGCAAACGCGGTGACAAAGCTGCAGCAGGATTTCGTGACGAACAATCTCGATCTGCCGGAGCTGTTCGTGCAGGTGGCCCTTCAAGATTCATTCACCGCTCGTCGCTCCGTGGAGGCTTTGAACCGATGACAAAGATTGGACGGCGAGGAATCATCAAAGGTCTGGCGGCCGGCGCTCTGGCCGCGCCGCTGGCGCAGTCGTTCCGCATGCACCTGGGGCGCGCGGCCAGCGTCGGCCCGGTGCCCAAGGTGGTGTTCTTCTACACCCCCTGCGGCCTCGAGCCTCCCATGTGGCACCCCACGGAGACTGGCAAGACGTTCACGCTGCCCCGGCTTTCGGCGCCCCTGCAGCCGTTCGCTGCCGACTGCATCTTCATGGACGGCATCTCGATGGTTCCGCTGAACGACCATCAGGGCGGTTCACAGCAGATGCTGGCCGGAGACGAGAAGGACGTCACCACGCTGGACCTGCAACTCGGCGACTTTCTGAAGGCGCTGACGCCCATCTCCTCGCTGGAGCTGGGCGTGCAATCGCTGATCAGCAAGGGCGGATCGCCGGCGGCGCCGCACCCGCACTTCACGCGCGTCTCGCTGGCGCACGAGGTCTTCGCGGAGGACAACCCGCTGGCGGCCTTCAGCTCGGTGTTTGGCAACGGCGCGCCCGCCACCATGAACAACAGCGCGGAGGCCATCAAGGCGGCCATGCTGCTGGCCAGGCAGCGCAAGAGCGTGCTGGACCTGGCCACCGCGGATCTCAGCTCGCTGACCAGTCGGCTGCCCACCTCGGAGAAGAACAAGATCGCGTCGTACACCGATGCGGTCCGCACGCTGGAGAAGCGTCTGACCGACCCGGCGAACACCTCCAGCGCGGCGATGTGCACGGACCTGTCCACGTTCAACCCGACCCACTTCGCCGTACCACAGGTCGGCGACTTCAGGCAGTCCACGTACGAGCAGACGGCCGGCCAGGGGACGGTGGCCGATCTCCAGATGGAGATCTCGCGGCTGGCCCTGGCCTGCGGACGCACGCGCGTCGTCACCCTGCTGTACGGCCACACCAACGCCCACAATCCGATCACCGGTCTGGGTGCTTTCGGCGTGCACGACTCGTCGCACTTCAACGCCCCGCCGAACGCGAACGCGGGTACGGCGACGCCCGAGCAGCATGACGCCAAGCTGACCGCCTGGCGCAACTACCGCGAGTGGTTCGCGCAACGCCTGGCGCAGTTCATCACCAGCATGAAGGCCACGCCCGATCCGGATATGCCCGGGACGACCTTGTTTGACAACACCATCATCTTCCACTGCTCCGAGCTGGGCGACGGTGGACCGCACAAGACCGACCGCGTGCCCTTCGTGTTCATCGGCGGCCGTACCCTGGGCTTCAAGCTGGGTCAGGCCATCAACTTCACGAATGGCGTTCCCGCGTACAGCGGCGGCGCTCACAACGGGCTGCGGTACATGTCGCACTCGCCGTTGCTGACCATCATCGCGCAGAAGATGGGGATGGTGAAACCGGGCGCTCAGATCAGCCGCACCACCCCCAGCGGGCCGACCACGTCATCGTTCTTCGGGTTCTCCGGCCCGCAGGCGCTGGACCCGATGAGCCTGGGCATCGTCTGAGGCCGCGACGGGCGACGCTGGCGGCCGTGGTCGGCGCCCCCGGGACAGGCGAACACATGGATCGCAAGAGGCGGCGGCGTGAGAAGATGATGGGTCAAAAGAAAATTGTTCCAACCAGTGACGGATTCTGGCTTTGGCGGGGATACCTAAGGACAACGTGGCAGCAAAACGCCGCGAAGAGGACGTCGCGGCGTCGCCGCCGGCGGTCCGGGTCAAGCAGGTATTCTCCGAGCACGCCAACTTTGTGTGGCGTTCGTTGCGGCGTCTCGGCGTCGCACCGGCGGATGTTGACGACGCCCTTCAGGAAGTCTTCTTGGTCGTCTTCCGCCGCATCACCGAATACGAAGATCGAGGATTGATTCGCCCGTGGCTATTCACCATCAGCCGTCAGGTCGCCAGCCATTACCATCGAGGGAACAAACGGACCGAGACGCGACATCAGGGACTGGTCCTTGACACGGTCGGAGCGGACCTCGAGGAGTCCTTGGCCCGCCGGGAGGCGGAGGAGGTCGTGCGTTCATTCCTCGACCAGCTCGATGAGCCCCAGCGAATGGTTTTTTATCTTTCGGATATCGAAGGAATGACGGCGCCGGAGATCGCAGTGGCGCTCGGGGTCAACTTGAACACTGTCTATGCTCGGATCCGCCTGGCTCGTAAACGGTTCGAAAAAGAGATGGCGCGGCGTTTGGGGACGGAGAGACCATCATGAATGAGCCCAGCGAACGAGCCCGCCTACTGCTGGAGCGCTACAAGACTGTCGAGTCGCTCTCCTCCGCCCACAAGGAGCGCTTGCTGGCCAAGCTGGAGAGCGCTGTCGCCCGGGGAACGGCACCACGATTCGACGACGATGGGGCGGAGCCGATCGCGGTGCCGCTGAGCTGGCCGCAGAGGGTCTGGTCGGCGCCGCTGTTTCGGCCGCTGGTCCTCATCTTGCTCGTGGCGTTGCCGGCGGTCGCGGCGGTCGGAATCGCTCGCCGCCTGACTCTTGACCCCGTGGCGCCACCGCCGGTGGCTGCCCGCCCGGCCTCGGTCGGCCCGGCAGCGTCGAGGTCGCCTGTCGAGGCGCCGGCCAGCGAGAGCGCGCCGCTGGTTGCGCCGACGCCGTCGGTCGCGGCAAAACATGCGGGGACGCGGCCGTCAACGCGTTCGGCTTTGCCACGGAGCGCTCGCGAGCCGGCGGCCGACGCCACCATCGACGGCGAGATGCGGCTGCTCAAGGAGGCTCAGGCTGCCGGCGCCGACGGCAACTGGCAGCGGGCGCTGCGGCTGCTCGATGAATACGCCGTCCGGTTTCCCTCCGGGCGTCTGGCGGACGTTCGCGCGGTCGCCCACCTGACCGCCCTTTGCAAGCTGGGCCAGACAACCATGGCGCGATCCGAAGCGGAACGCTTTCTCGTTCGCTACCCGAACTCACCGTTCACCGACCGGGTAAAGCGGGTCTGCGCCACGACGGCCGATCCCTGATGCTGCGATCTTCAGGTCGTGTTCGCGCCTCGTTGCTGTGCACGGCGGTGGCAGCGCTGCTCGGAAACGGCGCTGGGTGTTCGAACACCGCCGCCCAGGGGACGGTCGGCGTCTATTTGCCGGACTCGATCGCGCTTGGCATGTTGATCCGGGACTTCAAGAA
>DATLVT010000010.1:0-3974 GCA_035577105.1 Polyangia bacterium | reverse complement strand
CCCCCACAGCCCGAACAGGTAGGCGGCGACCTCGGGGTGCGAGGCCCCGAACTCCGCGGTCTCCAGCAGCGTCAGCGGCAGCGCCTCGCGCGCCGCCGAGCTGATCACCTTGCGGTAACGCTCGGGGTGGCGCCCGGCCAGGATCAACTTGCCGGCGTCGTGCAGCAGCGCCGAGATGAACGCCTCCTCGCTGGCCACGCGCCCGGGCAGAAGGCGCGCCGCGATCCGCGCCGCCAGCAGCGAATGCTCCTGCAGCAGCGACAGCGAGAACCCGAACATGTCGTCGCGCTCGTTGTAGACGTTGAACAGTGACGAGGCCAGCGCCAGATACTGGACGGTGTTCAGGCCCAGCAGCACGACAGCCTGCTCGACGCTGGACACCCGGCTGCCGCTGCGCAGGCTGGCGCCGAAATAAGCCGAGTTGACCAGCTGCAGGACCTTGGCGGACATGGCGATGTCGCGCTCGACGATGCGGGCCACCCGGTTCACGGTCACCCGTGGATCGCCCAGCGCGCTCTGCAGCTCGAGGTAGATGGCCGGCAGCGAGGGCAGCGCGCTGATGCCGCCCACGGCGTCGCGGATGGCCGGCTTCTCCAGGATCTCCCGCACGGTGCAGGCGCGATCCAGCGTCTCGCGCAGGCACAGCACGTCGAAGGGCTTGGCCAGGAACTGGTGCGTCAGCGCCGCCAGGCGCACGGGCGGTTCGCGCTCGCCGTTGGCCGAAAAGATGATGCGGGTGACGCCGGGGTGATCGCGCTTCACCCGCTCCAGCAGGGGGACGCCGCTCTCGCCGGCCAGGCGCAACTCGGTGACCAGGACGTCGACCGACCGCGCCGTCAGCCGTTCATACGCCGCGTCCAGCGTGCGCACGAACAGCATCTCCCAGCGGTGGCGCTCCACGTGCAGCAGGCGTTCGAACGCCTTCAGCATGCTGGGATCGTCGTCGACGAACAGGATGCAGTGGCGTCGCGGCAGCGCGCTGTCCGGCGCCAGCGTCACGGGCCACCTTCACCCAGACTGCCCAGCGACCCGCGCAGCTTCTTGAGACCGTCGGCGTGCAGCTGACAGACGCGCGGCTCGCTGATGTCCATCATCTTGGCGATCTCGCGGTAGGTGAGCCCCTCCAGATAATGGAGGCCAAGAACCGTCTGCAGCCGCTCGGGCAGCTCCTGAAAGCTGGCGGCCAGGGCCTTGGCCGCCTGGGCCCGGGCCAGCCGGTCTTCGATGCCCGCCTCGTCCGAGGCGGCCGCCTGGGCCACCGTGTCCAGCGACACGTGCGGCTCGGACAGCGCCTCGATGCCGCTGACCTCGTCGAGATCGATGTTCAGCTCGGCCGCCACCTCGTCGGTGCTGGCCTCGCGCCCCAGGCGCGTCGACAGCTTGTGCTTGGCCTTCTGCAGATCGTCGGCGCGCGAACGCAGCCGGCGCGGCAGGTGATCCATGCGGCGCAGTTCGTCCAGCATGGCGCCGCGGATGCGGTGCTCGACGAAGGTCTCGAACGAGACGCCCCGGGCGGCGTCAAAGCGTCCCGACGCCTCCAGCAGCCCCAGGGCCCCCGCCGACCAGAGGTCGTCGAAGGCGCTGTGCAGGCCGATGCGCAGGACGATACGCCGCGCCACCCGATCGATCAGCGTCCCGTAGCGCTGGATCAGGTCATCCGCCTCGGTGGTGGCCGAGGCGTAGGTGGCGAGGGCGCGACGGTGCATGATCAGACCGCGGTGGCCGCCGACTCCCGCAGCAGGCGCTGCCACATGACCTTGAGGCCGCTCTCCAGCTTGGGCTGCGCGCTCTCGGCGAACAGCCGCTCGGCGATGGAGGTCAGCGCGCGGCTGGCCGGCGAGCTGGGGAACAGATCGACGATGGCCCGCTGGGCCATGATGGCGCGGTGAAAGTTCTCGTCGCGCGGGATATAGCCCAGATGACGGATCTGCGCGGTCAAGAACCGACTGGTGACGGCGGTCAGCTTTTGAAAGATCCCGCGCGCCGGCAGCTCGTCGACCACCGGGTTGACGATGACGCTGAAGTTCCGCACGCCGGCCTGCTGCGACAGCACCTTGACCGTGGCATAGGCGTCGACCAGCGACGTCGGCTCGGGGCTGACCACCAGGATGGCCTCCTGCGCGGCGCCCACGAAGAACAGGACGTTCTCGCCGATGCCGGCGCCCGAGTCGATGAAGACGACGTCGAAGAGATCCTCCAGCGGATCCAGGGCGCTCACGAACTGCATCTTTTGCTGGTCGGTCAGGTGGGTCAGCGATTGCACGCCCGAACCGGCGGGCAGCAGGCAGATGCCGTGCGGCCCCTTGACCAGCACCTCGTCCAGGGTGCGGTGCCCTGCCAGAAGATCGCCCAGGTGATAGCGCGGCTTGAGGCCCAGGATGATCTCGATGTTGGCCAGACCCAGGTCGGCGTCGATGACCAGCACGCGCTTTCCCGACTTGGCGGCCAGGGTGGCCAGATTGGCGGCGATGTTGGTCTTTCCCACGCCCCCCTTGCCGCTGGTGAGAGCGAAGACTTTCAACGGCGAGCGCCCCATGCGTCCCTGCGCTGCCAGCTGGCGAAGGCTATCTGCCTGATCCACAGTCGTTGCTCCTTGTGATTGCCAAAGTCATCGCGATCAATCTCCCAGCACGCGCTGCACCAGACCGGCGCTGTCGACCTGGTGAATGTCCTCGGGGACGCGCTGTCCGTCGGCGATGCAGGAGACCGGGCGGGGCAGCTCGTGCACGGCCGAGACGATGCTGCCCGGGCCGGCGGCCTCGTCCATCTTGGTGAAGATGAGCCGCTCCGGGCCCGAGTGGCGATAGCGGCGGATGGCGGCGGCCAGCTCGCGACCGCCGGTGGCGGCCGACAGCACCAGCTGCAGCTGGATGTTCGGCACCGTGCGCAGCAGCGCGGTCTGGGCGGCGATCGATTCGTTATCGGAACGCCCCGCCGTGTCGATCAAGATCATGTCCGCGTCCTTGCTGCGCGCCACGGCCTCGGCCAGGCCGGCCTGATCGCGCGCCACGTGTGTTTGCAGACCCATGATTTTTCCGTACCGCGCCAGCTGGTCGCTGGCACCGACCCGGTATGTATCGACGGTAATCAGCGCACACTTGAACTGCGTCTCCAGAACGGCGCGCGCCGCTATCTTCGCGATTGCGGTGGTCTTCCCGACGCCGGTGGGACCGATGAGACCGATGGTTCGCCGCCCCTCCGCCAGCCAGGGGGCCGGGGCGGTGGCCAGGCGCTTGCGCAGATCGGCACGCACCTGGGCCTCTATCTGACCACCCCGCGGTCCCGCTCCCTGGCGGCGGGCGTCGTCGATCAGCTCGCGAGCCAGAGCTTCCTCGATTCCCCGGTGCAGCAGATGGCGCAAGGTGCGCAGGGCGTCGCCCATCAGGATGGGACCGCCGTCGGCGGGCAGATCGTCCTGGCCGACGCGGCGGCGCAGCTCCTCGACCACCCGACGCAGGGCCGTCACCTCGTCTTGCAGATCGCCCGTGGGGCGCGCGCCCGGGCGGGCGTCGCTGTCGACGCTGGTCGTGGCGGCGGCCCGCCGGGTGGCCCGTTCAAAAGCGGCTGTGCGGCCCGCGGGCGATGTCTCGGGCATCGAACTGGCGGCGGTCACCTCCACCTGCGGCTTGCCGAACAGTCCACCGGCGATCTCGCGCGTCTGCAGGATCACGGCGTCCCGGCCAAAGGCGGCCTTGACCGCGTTCAGCGCCGACATGGCGTCGGGGGCCCGAAAGGTTCGTACTGTCGCGTTCCCGTTCATGGTCAGTTCCTCATCTCGTGAATCGTCTTGGGGTCATCTCTTAGGCTGCCCGGCTCATGGCCGGCGACATCAGGTCAATGGTGGCCACCGGCTCGACGGACGTGCCCGGGACCAGCTCGCGCGCCGTGACCACCGACAGATCGGGGACAAAGCGCGACGCGAAATCGAACAGGGGGCGCCGCAGATCGGGCGGCGCGATGATCACCGTGGGATG
>DATLVT010000009.1:0-2003 GCA_035577105.1 Polyangia bacterium | reverse complement strand
CGATGCGCGCGGCGAATTCCGTGAAAGCCATCGCCGAGTCGATGAACGTGGGCGGAGGCGACGACGACACCGACGACACAGCCGACGACGGCACAGAGTGGACCTGGGCGATGTTCATGTTTGCGACGCGTCCGGGTGCATGACTCACGCCAACGCAGGCGGCCCGGTTGGCGCTGGTTTTTCTCCCGGGCGTCAATGGATTGACGGCGGGGCGGCCTTCCCCGGCCTGGTGCGTGGGGGTGGCTGCGGGCATGCGGGTTGCTTTGTCTCACCGGGATGAATGGTCGACTGCGGTGTGTGCTGCTGGGAGCAGGTGGGCACGCCAAGGTGATCATCGAGGCGCTGCGCGGCCGGCATCCGGAGATCGACCTTTGCGTGTTGCGCGCCCGGGGTGGCGCGGGCGGCAGCGAATTGATGGGCGTCCCTGTGGTGGGCGACGACGGCGACCTGGCCCGGCTGCTGGCCGACGGTGTTCGTTTCTTCGCCGTGGGCCTGGGCGCCGTCGGTGACAATCGACCGCGGGCCGTTCTGTTCCGGCTGGCGAGCGAGCACGGGCTGCAAGCGCTCAGCGTCCAGCACCCGAGCGCCATCGTCTCGCCGTCGGCCACTCTGGCGGCTGGCTGTCAGGTACTGGCCGGCGCCGTGGTGGGCACCGACGCCCAGCTGGGCGCCAACGTCATCGTGAACAGCCGCGCGGTCGTCGAACACGACTGTCGCATCGGCGACCACGCCCACGTCGCCTCCGGGGCCGTGCTGGCGGGCGGCGTGACCGTCGGCGCGGCGGCGCACGTGGGGGCGGGCGCGGTGGTCAAACAAGGTTTACGGATCGGAACCGGATCCATCGTCGGCGCGGGCGCGGCGGTGGTTGACGACGTGGCCGACGGCCAGACCGTGGTCGGCGTTCCGGCGCGACCGATACAAAAGAAAGGTGGGCGATGAAGATCCTGGTCACCGGCGCCGGCGGATTCCTGGGCTGGCACATTTGCCAGCACCTGGGCAGAAGCGGCCACACCATCGCGGCGGTGGGCCGTTTCTCGGGCGATGCCGCCATCGGTGGGCGTTATCCGGGGCTGGAGCTGCTGGCCGGCATGACCCTGCCCGACCCGGCGTTCGAGCGCGCGGTGAAGTCCTTTCGTCCCGACGTGCTGGTGCACTGCGCGGGCACGGCGCAGGTGGCCGATTCGGTGAAGCGTCCTTATCTCGACTTTCAACGGTCGGTGGATGTTTGCGCGTACGTCCTCGAAGCCCTGCACCAGAACGCGCCGGCGGCCCAGTTCGTCTTGCTGTCCAGCGCGTCGCTGTACGGCAACCCCGAGCACCTGCCGGTCGCGGAGAGCGCCCGCTGCGCCCCGCTGTCACCGTACGGCTACCACAAATGGCTGTGCGAGCTGGTCGTCGAGGAATACCGGACGCTGTTCGGCATGCGCACCGCCATCCTGCGCATCTTTTCAGCGTACGGGCGCGGCCTGCGCCGCCAGGTGGTCTATGACCTGTGCGAGAAGATGATCAACGCCCAGGGCCCCGTGCGGGTGTTCGGCACCGGCGCGGAGAGCCGCGACTTCATCCATGCCTCCGACGTGGCCCAGGCCGTGGCCTGCGTGGCGGCCGGCGCGTCGGGGATCTACAACGTCGGCAGCGGCACCGAGACCTCGGTCGCCGACCTGGTCCGCTTCCTGGCCGATCAGCTTCATTGCGACAAGGAGATCGTCTTCACCAACGAACAGCTCCCCGGCTATCCCACCAACTGGCGGGCCGACATCTCCCACCTCGAGACGCTGGGGTTTCGCCCGGCGGTGTCGCTGCGCCAGGGGCTGGCGGATTACTGTCGGTGGTTTCAGCCGGTCCGCGCGTCAGCCGCTTGACGGCGACGGCCGGCTGGCGCGTCACGCGTTTGACAGTCGGACGGCAGCGACGGCGACAAGGCGAGCAGGGCCGCCACCTTTGGGTCCAGACCGACGGGGCATATCGCTTGCAGTCCTCGGTGCGCGACCAATCCGATCGGC
>DATLVT010000008.1:0-3110 GCA_035577105.1 Polyangia bacterium | reverse complement strand
GCTGGCCACGCTGCGCGAGCTGGTCAAGAGGCGCCAGGCGGGCGAGTCGGTGGCGTACATCCTGGGCAAGAAGGAGTTTTTCGGCCTGGAGTTCATGGTCGACGCCCGCGTCCTGGTCCCGCGCCCCGACACCGAGACGCTGGTCGACGAGGCGCTGGCCTACCTGCGCGAGGACGCAGACGAGCCGGCGGGCGAATCGACGCGCGAGCGACCGCCCATGAAGGTCGTCGACGTGGGCACCGGCTCCGGAGCGATCGCGGTGGCCATCGCCAAGAGCGGACCGGGCGCCTGGATCGCCGCCACGGATGTCTCGTCGGACGCGCTGGCGGTGGCGCGCGAGAACGCCGCCCGCCACGGTGTCACGCTGACCTTCGCCGAAGGCGACCTGGAGCGCCCGCTGGTGGCGCTGGCGCCGTTCGATCTCATCGTGGCCAACCTCCCCTACATTCCCACCGCCACCATCGCCACGCTGGCCCCCGAGGTGCTGGCCGAACCGGCGCTGGCCCTGGACGGCGGGCCCGACGGACTGGCCCTGGTTCGCCAGCTTGTCGCCGCGGCGCCGGCGCTGCTGAACCGGCGCGGCGCCCTGGTCCTGGAGATCGGCGCCGGCCAGGCCGCCGACACCGCCGCCCTCATGCAGGCAGCCGGTTTCGTCGATCTGCGACGCCGCCGCGATCTGGGGCAGATTGAGCGCGTGGTCTCGGGAAGAAAATCATCATGACGACAAGCGACGTTCCGGGACCCATCGCCGCTGCCCCGGCGGGCGCAGCGGCCGGCGAGGCGGCGGTGGTGGCGGGGCGCGGGGCGCTGTTCATCGGGTTCGCCAAGGTCTACTTCATGATCAGCGGGTTTCTGCAGCAGGTGCTGCTGACCCGCCTCATCGGCGCGGCCGAGTTCGGCGCCTTCGGCGTCGTCAACAACGTCATCTCCATCGTGAACAACACGGTGGTGCAGGCCACCATCCAGTCGATCTCGAAGTTCACCGCCGAGGACGACCGGCGTGCCGACGCGGTCAAGCGGGCCGGACTGGTGATGCAGCTGGGGGTGGGCACCGCGCTGGGGCTGGCGTTCTTCCTTGGCGCGCCCTGGCTGGCCGCCTTCGAGAACGCGCCGTCGTACGCCAACTATTTCCGCATCGCCGCCGCCATACCATTTCTCTATTCGCTGTACGCCGTGTTCGTCGGCTCGGCCAACGGGCTGCGCCGTTTTCGCACCCAGGCCAGCTTTGATGTGGGATTTTCCACGGCCAAGACCATCCTGTTGCTGGGCCTGGCGTTGCTGTGGAAGGTCACCGGCGCCTTTGTCGGGTTCGCCGCCGCCGCCGTCTTCATCCTGGTGGCATCCGCCCGGGTGATGCGATTGCCGGGCGCCGAGGCGGCCGCCCATCCGTTTCCCGCGCGCCGGCTGGTCGGATACATGGGGGCCGTGGTGATGTACGGGCTGCTCCTCAACGTCGCCCTCAATTACGACCAGCCTCTGCTGCATCATTTCGCGGGCGCGGTCATGCCCCAGGCCGCCGCCGGTGTGATCGCCGCGCACTATCAGGCATTGCGCACGCTGGCCTTGTTGCCATATCAGGCGCTGCTGGTGATCACCTTCGTGATCTTTCCGCTGGTGTCGCGCTCGACGTTCACCCAGGACAGCCAGGCCACGCGCGCCTACGTGACACAGACGCTGCGATACGCGCTGATCCTGGCGGTGGGAATGGGGTTGACGCTGGCGGCGCGCCCGGGCGCCTTGCTGGGGATCCTGTACAAGCCCGAGTACGGCGAGGGCGCGGCGGCGCTGCCCACGCTGGTGGCGGGCGAGTGCTGCCTGGCGCTGCTGGCGGTGTCGTGCGCCATCCTGAATGCCGCCGGTCAAACCACCGCCACCTTGATCCTGATGGCGGTGACAGTCGCGGTGGGCGGCGGGGCGGCCGCGGTGCTGGTGCCGGGCGCGGCGCCCGGCCGGCCCATGCTGCAGGCGGCGGCCCTGGCCACGATGCTGGGCAACGCCGCGGGCCTGTCCGCGGCCATCGTCTTCCTGCGCCGGCGCCTGGGCGGCAGCCCCCCCCTGCGCACGCTGGCCCGGGTGGGGCTGGCGGTCGTGGTGGTGGTGCTGGTGGGACGGGTGGTCCCCACCCACGGCAAGTTGCTGGGCCTGATCGCCACGGCGGGGCTGGCCCTGATCTACTTTGGCTTGCTGATCGTGACCGGCGAGTTCGGCCCCGATGATCGGGCCAAATTCGCCAGAATTTTGCGCCGGCGCTGACCCGGGCTTACCGTCAAGGCGTGGACTGGCGCGCGCTTGGTGGGTCGATTCTGATCGTGGCGATGGCCGCCCCGACGCTCGCGGGCTGCATGTTTCCCGAGCAGCGTCGCGAAGAGGGGCTGACCAAAGCCGCCGTTGAGTTCAACAACGAGCTGCGCTGGGGCCGCTACGAACACATGGGGCGTTATCTCTCCAAGGAAGAATCGAAGGCCTTGCTGGTGCGCGGCCGCGATCTGGGCGACGACTTCAGCATCGCCGAGAACGAGCTGGCCCAGGTCCAGTTCCTCCCCGGGTCCGAGAAGGCCACCGTGGTCACCGAGGTCGCCTGGTACAACCAGCGCCGGGCCCTGCTGAACAAGTCGACCATCGAGCAGCACTGGGAGTGGACCGAAGGGCGCTGGATGCTGACCGACCAGCGCCGCATCCACGGCGCCCGATTCCCCCTGGTCCCCGAGCCGCTGGCCAAGGCAGGCGACGCCGGCACCGCATCCCCGGTATCACCGCGGCCCTGACGGCCCGCTCTCGATGCCTCACTGCGACGATCGGCGGGTCATCTCGTCGGCGGCAGGTTTGAAGGCGACGCGGTCGAAGTAGAGATTGACCGAGGTTATGCGGCCGCCCTCGACGCGCAGCCATTCCACGATGGGGACCGCGCCGGCGGGTGTGTCGGTGACGAAGTCGTAGATGACGCAGACGTCGGGACCGTCGGTGAACACCTTGCGCACGTCACTGCGGACCCACACCGTGCCCACGCGGCGGAGGACCGCCAGATAAGGCGCCGCGCCCGTGGTGGTGGTGGCGGGACCGGCGAAACGAATCTCCGGGGCCAGCAGCGACGCGACGGCGTCGAAGTCCTT
>DATLVT010000007.1:0-5447 GCA_035577105.1 Polyangia bacterium | reverse complement strand
ATCACCAAGGGCATGACCTTGGCCGTCTTCAAGGCCGAGCCGACCGATTTCTTTTCCCACCCTGAGATTCTCGCTGGGTATCACGATGGCTATCCAGATCTCTTTGGAGCCGCGGACTTCGGCACGCCATCCGTGCTCGGGCACGAAATTCTCGAAACCATGTCCAGTCCAGATTCCTTCGGAGGTTTGACCGACGATGACGAGTGGAGCACCGAAGAGTCGTTCCTTGGCTTAGACCACGAAGAGGGGGCTGACGCCTGCGGGGGTGTGGGAGATCTCAGTCTTTTTACCCTCAACAAACCAAATGGCGCGTCTTGCGAGCTCTATGAACCACAACAGTATGCCCCGATCGCCGTGACCTTCGCACCGCGGCCGAACGGCGGCGATTTCTCTCAACTGGGTACCGTCACCGCCTTTTATCTGCTTGAAACCGCCGCGTTGGCCACCACCACGTGGGATCTGTTCACGAATCAAACAACCATTGAAAACTGGGGCGCTCCGAACGGCATCGGGTTCTTCGGGAAGCCGGCCGCGGTGACCAGCGCCGCGCTGGGTGGATCATTCGCGTTCATGCGGGACGGACAGGGCGCCGTCTGGCAGTTTCACAACGGAACGTTCACGCCGCTGGGCGGGGTCATCATCGGAGACCCCACCGCGGTGACCTGGGACGATGGCCAGATCATCAGCGTCTTCGCCCTGGGAACCAGCGGCGCGCTCTTCATGAAGATGTTTGCCGCCGGGAACTGGTCTGGGTGGACGGTCGTCCCGACGACGGAGTCATACCGTTTCAGCGCGCCGCCTCGTGCCTACTCGCGGGCACCAGGGACCATCGATGTCTTCGCGGCGGGGACGAACGGGCACTTGAACTGGTTTTCCTACAACTCCCCGGGCGGCGGGTGGGGACACAATCAGAATGGCGGCACAATCAGCTCCGATCTCGGCACCATATTCGGGGCGCCCCATCACACGCCGGTCGCGATCGCGGCGACTGGATCAAACAGGCTGGACGTATTCGGCTCAAGCGAATCGGAGATCGTGCACCGGCAATGGACGGGGCAATGGTCTGGCGACTACGAAGCGCGTAGCGAGCTCAACGGCGCTGGCGTATCGGGAACGCCGGCTGTCGTCTGGCGGGACAGCGATCATATCGACGCCTTTAGCATCGACAGACAGGGGCAGATCCTACACATCGCCGGCAGCTCGACCGCGTGGTTCACACCGGACGGCATTCCGCTGGCAACGGACGGCGTGGGCGACCCGGTCGTCATCTCCCCCGACGTCCAGACCCTCTGGCTGTTCTACAAAGCCACGGATGGAACACTCAGCTATCTGTACTGGAACCAGTTGGACCAGAAGTGGATCCACGCGAGCGGCCTGAATCCAGGCGGAACAAAGCTCAGGTAGGCTGGTACAACGGCAGCCCAGGGCCCTGCTTGGCGCAGCCACAGCACACGGCGCGCCACGGGGAGACACCCATTCTTGCACTGGGCAACCGCCGATGGCGGCGGCGCGCGCCATCGGCGAGCTTCAGAATCTAAGCGCCGCAACCAACCCGACGACGCGCGGGCCTGCCGGTACCGCGGCCGGCCCCCGGGCCTGAACAGGCGCCTCATCGATCTGGCGTCGCATGAAGGCCTTCAACTGGTTGTTGTAGTCATCAGCCATCCGTTCGGCGTCTTCAGAAGAGATCCGCGGACCGCGGCGCTTGCTCAACAAGGCCCCGGCGATGATCGCCACCGTGCCGACACCGATCAGGCCCCACGCAGCCTTGTCCACGGTGGTGCCGGTAAAATTCGGCACGTCGCTGTGTTCGAGCTCGTACGCCAACAGTCCCCCGCCAACGCTGGCCATCACGATTCCGGTCCACAAGGTGGCCAAGCCAGCGGTGCGGCGCGTGGGATCGACGGTTGGCAGCAGGTCTTGCCGGCCGATCGTGGTGAGGAATTCATTGCGGGTGGTTGATTCGCGATACTTGCCGCGGTTGACGCGCCAGCTGGCCCCCTCGCGAATGATGGAAAATGTGTTGAGGTCGAAGGTCTCCTCCGGCGAGTGACGCGAGTCCATCCGCGGGAACAGCGGCTCGTGTTTCTCGGGCGGTGTCTCTTCGGCAGACGCGGCCCGAACAGTGAGCATCATCACAGCTGCGGCCACCCAACGACAGGCGGTGACCGGCAGCCGTCCGTTTGTGAATTTTCCAGTCTTCGTCATGCTGGTCGTCTCTTTTTTGGAATTGACAGTGGCGGGCCAACAGTACACCTTTTTGCCTCCTGCCAGTCAGGTTTCACGAGAGCGGTTTCACATGAAAATATTGACGCCGATCCTTCTGTCGCTGGTAGCTTTTTCTTGCTCGCGACCCCTCATCACCCAACCAGTCCATCGCGCCGGGGACGACTGGGACATCACATATACAAAGATTCAGAAGGGACCTGACGCCTACCACGAAGGAAACACCAACTATCACCCGGTCCGGGGCGAGCATTTTTACCACGTGGTCCTGACTCTGCAGAATCGAGCGGCTGTCGAACGTAAATTCAACTTCGACCGTTGCGATCTCGACCTCAGGGACGAGGTGGTCGTCCCGTCTCTGGTTGACGCCGCCACCTTCATCAACTGGACGGTGAACCGCGAACCCAAACTGTCACCTGGCGAGACGATCTCCCGACGATTGATCTACTCGTATCCGGACCGTTACTCGCCGACCCGCTTGGCCTGCATACCGATGGACCCCGTGCCCCTGCCGCCCTGACGCCTGCGTCCAGCGAATCTCGCCAAGCAACGTGCCATCAGTCGCGACAATCTCGGGATGGTCGTGCCTTCCCAGAATACGGGACTTCTTCTAACGTGCACCGGGGGCGGACGCCCCGCAAAGGAGGGAGCCACCCATGGGCGCCCACGTTCACTCTGGCCCTATCGGCGCGATTCTTCTCGTTTTGACGGCTGCAGCGCTGGGCTGTGGCGGGCGTTCGGACGTCTCGAGCTGCGATGGTGGCTGCTGGAATCCGTCGTCGGCCCAGCAAGTGTTCATCGGATCGTTTTGCGAACTGAGCGAAGCCTGTTGCGTATCCAATGCGCGAAAGACGGCGAGCCAGCCACAGTCTTGCGCCGCGCGCCTGCTGAGGAGCGGGGTCACAGCCGATCCGGCGCTGCAGTCCGCCTGCCTCACGGAGATGCGGTCGTTGTCCGCCTCGAAGAGTTGCCTCCCGGAGGTGTCCGCGTTTTCCGATCCTTGCGTGCGGACTATTTACGAACCCAGCGGACCCCAGGGGCCCGGCGCTCCCTGCCATTCCGCTGCCGACTGCACGGGCAAGGCGGGAGCCATCACCTTCTGTGCCACCGATCCCAGCGCGTTGCGCCGCGGCATCTGCCTTCAGATGACGCTGGGCCGCGAGGGAGACCACCTCTGCCTGGGCGACGTGTTGCTCGACGGAGCCATTTTCTCCGCTGCCTATTACCCCGGAAGCGGGACACCAATCTCGGTCGGGGTCCTCTGCGAACGCAGCCGCGGTCTTCGCTGCGCCCAGCTGGACAGTTCGCCCACGCCTGGGTGCGTGCGGCTCTTCGCTGACGGCGCGACCTGCCAGGCTGGCTATACCTGCGCGTCGGGGACCTGTGTCGACGACCGCGGGACAGAAGTGATCACCGGAGACCAGGGCACCTGCGCCAAGACGGTCGCCGACGGTCAAGCTTGTGGTGAGCCGCTGGGGACGACGTGCGCGGCGACCAGCTTCTGCACCAGCGATGCGACCGGCGGGTCCGTCTGTGCGCCCCGGCGCCCGGTCGGCGCCACGTGCACTGAAGACCGGAGCTGCCAGAGCGGCACCTGTGCCGCCCAGGGCTGCTCCTCCCAGTCGATCGCCGAGGTCTCTTCGCTGTCCGCCTTCTGCTCGTCGCCCTAGGCGGGTGTGAAGGCGTTTTCTTCTCGGGTTGGGCCCCGCCCCTGTCAGCCCAGGTTGTGAAACACGCGCTGGACGTCCTCGTCCTGCTCCAGCGCATCGACCAGCTCCAGCACCTCGGTGGCTTTGTCCTCGGGCAGCGGGCTCAGGTTTTGCGGCACGTATTCGGACTCCGCTGACAGCACGGCGATTCCGCGCGCCTCGATGGCCGACTGCAACTTGCCAAAGTCGGCGAACGCCCCGCGGATGATGGTCTGCGGTTCGCCTTTGTCGTTGGTGCCGTCTCCCATTTCTTCCAGGCCGTGATCGATCAGGTCCAGCTCCAGGGCCTCGACGTCCTTGCCGGTCAGCGATTCGGGGGCGATGCGAAAGACGCCCATTCGCTTGAACTGGAAGGCGACGCTGCCCTCGGTGCCCAGGCTGCCGCCATAGGTCTTGAACGCCGACCGCACGTTGGCCACGGTCCTGACCACGTTGTTGGTGGCGGTCTCGACCATGATGGCGATGCCGTGGGGCGCGTAACCTTCGTACATGACGATGTCGTAGCTCTCGGCCCCCTGTCCGGACGCCTTCTTGATGGCGTTTTCGATCCGGTCCTTGGGCATGTTGGCGGCGCGGGCGTTCTGCAGCACGCGGCGAAGAGCGGGGTTGGTGTCGGGGCTGGGTCCCCCGGCTTTGACGGCGATGGCCAGATCCTTGCCGATCCGGGTGAAGGCCTTGGCCATCCGGTCCCACCGCTTGAACATGGTGGCCTTGCGCGTTTCAAAGATTCGACCCAAGAGGAGCGACGTTTTACCAGGAATCGGGGATCGCGCCAAAGCCGTCGTGCTTCGATCGCCGCCGGAAGGGGGCGGTCTGGCGCGACACCTCGGGCAGGTCAGTGAATGCGCGGGCCGTGGGGAAGCGCGGCCAGGATCTCGGCTTCGCGTTCGCCGAAGTGGGCCAGCCGTTCCTCGAACGCCGCCGGCGGCACCAGGGGCGTCGCCAGATCCAGAAAAATTTCGGCGTGGCGTTCCTCGGCGCCGGCCAGCGCCGCATAGAACTCGGCCAGCTCGCCTTGCCCGTCGCGCGCGAAGCCGTCGGCAAGAAAGCCCAGCCGTTCGTGCGAGCGCGCTTCGATGAAGGCCGCCGCCAGCAGCGCGTCCAGCAGCCGTCCCGGCTCCGTCCCGCGGATCTCCGCCATCAGGCCGCGCGCGTAGAGGTTGGGCATGTCGGAGCGCGGGACCCAGCCGCGCGCGGCGATCAGCGCCGCCACCTGCACGACGTGGCTGGTCTCCTCGTGGGCCAGCCGCCCCAGCAGCGTCACCGAGCGCCCGCGGTGCGGATAGCGACGCACCAGCGACAGCGCGTTCTCGGCGGCCTTGCGCTCGCAGTGCAGGTGATCCGACAGCAACGACAGCAGATCGCCGCTGCTGTGCCCGAACCAGCGCGGGTGCGTGCAGGAACGCAGGATTGGGCGGACTGTCTCGCTTGCCATCGCGCCCACTGTGGATCGCCGCCCCGCCCGGATCAACCGCGCGGCAGCAGCGCCCGCACGTCGGCGATGGTGTTGGC
>DATLVT010000006.1:0-8443 GCA_035577105.1 Polyangia bacterium | reverse complement strand
CGACGAGTCGGGGTGGCATCCCGGCGACATGACGAAGAGCACCAGGTCGTCTGGCAAAGGACGCGAAGTTTGCGAGAGCGACGCGACAACCGCAGATCGATCAAACGAGATCCCTTCGCCGTCAGGGGGGGACGTCCCATTCCCGGTCATCACGCCGTCGGTTGTCTGGAGTCGCAACGTGACGCTGACCCCGCGCATGGCGGAGACGACGTTGCCCTTGGGGCAGCCGCAGGCCAGGCCAAGCACCGACAACAGGACAGAAGTGTGCGCGACTGTAAAACTGGGCAGCCCCATGCGGCTCTTGAAGTTCAAGGGTGTCCCCAGGGGGCGCTTCCTTGCGTAACGACCCGGGCTGAATGGGGGCTGCTGCTTCGGATTGAGATCATTTTCCACCGCTGCTACCTCGTGCCGGGCTAACTGCAAAGTGCGATCCCACGCCTGAGCAGAACACGCCCGTCGCGGCATGGCGGCCACACCGTCAGCCCGCCTGTCAGCCTGGTGTGCGACCGTTCGATTTTCGACACAGAGCGGTCACCCAGTGAACGGCGTCAAATGCACCCACCCGGTACCTGGTCCGCCGCGTGATACCCTCGTCGCCCATGAAGCTCGCGTTGGCAATGGGGGCATTCGTCGTGACGGCGGCGCTGGCGGCCGGGTGCGGCGGCTCCAGCGGAGGAACGGGTACGTCGCCGGACGGCGGGGGCAGCGGTGGCGCCGGCGGCCTTGGCATGGGGACGATCACCTGGAAGGAGAACGGCGCCACGAAGACGTCGTCCTTCGCGTCTGCCGCGCGCGGCAAGAGCGCGCAGCTGGACATGGTCCAGGTGACGGGCAGCAACGGGGACCCGACGGCTCTCTCCTTCGGCATCGCCATGAAGCCGCCGCCGCTGGTGCCCGGCACCTATGCCTGCTTCGGCGCCAGTTACCCCATCGTCAGCATCAGCTACCTATCGAAAGGCGCGTCGAGCGGTGCCATGAGCTCTTGTTCGATCATCATCTCGACGGTGGGCGACGTGGCCGGCAGCCACATCACCGGCACCTTCACGGCGACGCTGCCGCTCGACAACGGCACGACGAAGACGCTCACGGACGGCCAGTTCGACCTCGCGCAGACCGTCAATTCGATCTGAAGCCTGAAGCCGGGCGAGGGAGCGCGTCGCTCAGGGCGTCGCGCAGCCGATCTTCGTGCTGCTGACGCGGATGTCGTCGATCCAGACGTCGGTCAGGATCGGCGTGGGATGATATTGCAGGACGCCGATCGAGATCAGATCGAACTGGGGCGGCTTGCGGCCGGTATAGTTGCTGAGCTGCTCGGGCAGCTCCTTGTCGTCGACCCACACCCGGCGCGTGGTGGTGGTGGCGTTGCCGCCTTGCAACAGCTCGAGGCAGATCCATTTCATGGGGACGACCTTGGTCGGTGAACCGGGACCGAATTCATAAAAGGTCGGACCGTGGGCGTGCACGCCGGGGCCGGCGCCGTAATATTCGGAATAGCCCAGGTATTGCTTGTTTCCCGACGAGCCGAGCCCGGCCTCGACGAAGCCAAGATCGTTGTTTCCGGTGGCCAGCAGGTAGGCCATGTGGAAACCGCCCATGTTGTCGGCGGGCAGGTCGGGGTTGAAGTAGACGAAGGCGCGCGTATAGAACGTGTTGTCCTTGGCCGGGAACGTCACGGCGTCGGTGATCTGCGCGGTGTTCGGCTGCCCGGCCGCCAGCTTGACGTGCAGGGCATAGCTGCCGGTGTGGGCGTGCTCCTTGTCGACGATGAGGCTGGAGCCGGCGGTGGTGTGCATGCCCCAGATCTTGGGGTCGATGGCGCCGCTTTCGAAGTCTTCGCACAGCTCCAGCCCCACGGTCTTGCACGCGGACGACGACGAGCCGCCGTCGTTGGGTCCTCCGACCTCGCCGCCAGGCAGCGCGTCGTCGCCGCCCGGCGGGGTCGCCTCGGCGCAGCAATCGGCGCCGTCGCCCGGGAGATCCATCGCCGCCGCGTCCGGGCTTCCTGCCGGGCCGTCGTTGCCCGTCGCCCGATCGGCGCCCGACCCGTCGGCCGTGGGCGATCCGTTAATTGCGGGGTCGCTGGAGGCGCATCCGAACGCGCCGATTGCCACCCCCACCAGTAACCAAGGACCTGGGTGCAACGCCTTCATTTGTCTTGTTCAAGACGGCCGATTCGGTCCCGGCAGGCACGAATTCGATGGCGTCCATGTGGGGCGGGCGGCAATCAGGAGAGCCGACCAAAACTGATTGCGCCCAGCAGCGTACTGATAAACGAACGCGGACAATTGGCCAAGACGACCGACGGATTGGGGCCCCACAGCGATGACGACAGATGAAAGTTTGGGCACTGTCCCACCATTGACAAACAGAGAGGTCCTCCTTGTCCCAGCCAGATCTCCCCGCTACCCGTCCCTCCCTGGGCCCGCCTGCCCTGGGGCTTCGCCATCGCCTGATGGTCTGGGCGGGGAACACGGTCGAGCCGCGGATCTTGCCGCGCACGGGTGTGGTGTCCATTGGCCGCGCCGCCGACGCGAACGTACGCATCGACGCGCCGTCAATCTCGCGGCGACATGCCGAGCTGCTGCTCAGCGCGCACGAGGTTCACATTCGCGATCTGGGCAGCCAGAATGGGACGCGCATCAACGGCGAGCGGATCAGCGAGGTGCGGCGGCTGACCTATGGCGACGTCATCACGCTGGGCGACGTCTTTGTCATTTTCACAGAGCAGCCGCCAGACGCGCCGCCGGGGGGCCGCCTGACGGGCGACGACGACGTCGAGAAGATCATCACGCTGGGGACCAGCACCGTGCTGGTGGCCGATCCGGCCATGAACCACATCTATGCCCAGATCGAGAGGCTGGCAGCCACCGAGCTGTCGGTGCTGATCTGGGGCGAGACCGGCTCCGGCAAGGAGCTGGCCGCCACCGCCCTGCACCAGTGGTCCAAGCGTGGCGATGGACCGTTCGTCCCGATCAACTGCGCGGCGTTGCCGGAGGGTCTGGCGGAGAGTGAGCTGTTCGGTCACCTCAAGGGGGCTTTTTCGGGAGCGGTGTCCGACAAGGCTGGTCTGCTGGAGAGCGCCAACGGCGGCACCTTGTTCCTCGACGAGATCGGCGATCTGACCTTGCCCATTCAAAGCAAGTTGCTGCGCGTGCTGGAGACCCGCGGCGTCACGCGCCTGGGCGCCGTTCAGGAGCGCAAGATCGACGTCAGGATCATCGCCGCCTCTCATCGCCGGCTGGACGCGGGCGTTCGCGAGGGCTGGTTTCGCGAGGACCTGTTCTACCGGCTGAACGTGGCGTTTCTGTCGCTGCCCCCGTTGCGCCAGCGGCCGCGCGAGCTGTTGCGGCTGGCCCACCGGTTCCTCAACCAGTCACGATCCGCGCTGGGCCGTGCGGCGGTGAACATCACCCCCGCCGCCAACGAGCGCCTGATGGCGCACGATTGGCCGGGCAACATCCGCGAGCTGAAAAACATGATGGATTATCTGGCCGTCACGCACGGCGATGGGCCGCTGGGCCTGGCCGAGGTCACGGCGGTGCTGGGCGAGATGATCGTCCCCGACCAGGGAACGCCGTCCAGCGCCAGCCCCGGCGCGCCGCCGCGGGCGCGGTTACAGGGCGGGCCCGGTGACCAGCCGCCGCCGCGCAGCCTGACCGAGAGCAGCCGCGAGTTCGAGCGCAGCCGCATGAAGTCCGCGCTGCTGGCGACCGGCGGCAACAAGACGAAGGCGGCCAAGATGCTGGGCGTCCCGCTGCGCACCTTCATGGCCAAGATCAAACGGCACGGGATCGCCTGACGGTCGGCCCGCGCTGGGGCGGGGCCACGCTCGGCCGCACCTCCAGCTCGGCGGACAGCGCCAGGCCGTCGGTGATGGCCGCCCCCTCGGCGTCGTTGTCCAGGTAGATGTGGACCTGGCGGCCCTCTGACGCCCAGGCCCGGGCCCGGGCCGCCCAGCGCCGGACGCTGGCGCGGCTGTAGCGCGAGGCGTACTTGCGGGTGTGACCGTGCAGTCGCACGTAGACGAGATCGGTGGTCACCGCGTCCCACAGCGGAAAATCGGGCGCGTCGGCCAGGCAGACGGCCACCCGCGCCGCGGCCAGGCGCGCCTGCACCTCGGCGGTGAACCAGGAGCGGTGCCGGAACTCGATGGCGTGGCGGACGCCGGACCAGCGGGCGGCCAGCACACCCAGAAAATCGTCGAGGCGGGCTAGCTCAGCCGGCAGCGCCGCCGGCAGTTGCCAGAGGACGACGGCCAGCTTGTCGCCCAGGCCCCGGGCCTGGTCGCGCAGGCGGGCGACGGAGTCGCCACAGCTCGCCAGGCGTCGATAGTGGGTGACGAAGCGGTGGCCCTTCACGGCGAAACGAAAATCGTCCGGCGTGCCGTCGCGCCAGGCCCGATAGGTGGCGGGCGCGATCTGACGGTAGAAAGAACCGTTGACCTCGACGGCGTTGAACAGCGAGGCGATGTGGGCCAGGCGATCCTTGACGCGCACGCCGCGAAAGACGCTCTCGCTCCATGATCGATAGCTCCACCCGCTGGGGCCGACGAAGATCGAGCCGGCGGGCACGTCGCTCATTCCTGCGCGGCTGCCCGCATCCCCGGCAGGTCGGCGGGGGTGTCGACGTCGATGGCGCCGTGTGACCAGGCGACCGGGACCACGCGAAACGCGGCGCTCCGCAACAGCGAGCGGGCCCCTTCGTCGCCGGTCAGCGATTCAAGCCGCTGGAACAGCTCCCACGGAAACAGGGCCGGCACGCCCAGGACGCCGGCGTAGGCCGAAGCGGCGATGCGGGTGGCCCCGGCCGACGCCGCCATCAAGGCGTCCAGATGCCGTGAGCCGAGGTGCGGCTGATCGCCAACCGCCAGCAGCAGGCCGTCGCAGTCGGTTCTTCGCGCCCAGGAAACGGCGGCCCGCACCGACGAGGACATTCCTTGTCGCCAGTGGGCGTTCTCGACGATGTCGACGGGCAGGCCAGTCAGCGCCGCGCGCGTGCGGTCGCTGGCCGCGCCCACCACCACGGCCACGCGGCTGGCCGACGACTGGCAGGCCAGGTCGGCGATGCGACGGAGCAGCGGCTGTCCGCGATATGACAGCAGCTGCTTGGGCCGGCCCATGCGGCTCGAGCCGCCGGCTGCCAGCACCGCGCAACCGACGCGGGCCGCGCGCCGTCGCATCAGCGCACCGCCCTGTGCGCCGGCGTCGCCGGTTGCGGCGCCGCCGAGGCGTGAATGCCGTGCGCGCCCGACAGCTCGCGCAGGGAGATCGCCGACGCGCCGGCAAGCACCGCTTGCGCCTCGGCCACCACGGACAAGGCGATCTCCTGCGGCGTCTCGGCTCCCAGGTGCAGGCCGACCGGGGCGTGCAGGCGCGACCCGGTATTGTCGCGGGCATCGGCGACCGCCTGGGCCAGGGCGGCGTCCGACTGGCTGAGATCGGCCAGCAGGCGGTCGGTGCGGCGGCGCGGTCCCAGCACGCCGATGTACAGCGCGCGCGACCGCAGCAACATGGCCAGCGCCTGGCGATCGTGTTCATAGTTGTGTGACATCACCACCGTCATGGGCCGTGCGCAGGCGTCGATCCGCCCCAGCGCGCCCGCGGTCGGTCCGACGTGAACGTGAGCGCTGGCGGCAAAGCGTCGGCGGGTCTCGGCGCGAGACCGGGCGTCCCACACCGCGACCTGCCAGCCCAGGGTCAGGGCCAGCTCGACCACCGGCACAGCGTCCGGGCCCGCGCCGAACACGAACAGGTGGGGCGGTGGCCGCAGCCGTTCGGCCAGGGCGACGACGCTGCCGTCGGGCAGCGCCACGGTAGCAAAGGGGCGGCCCCCGTCGCTCAGCTCGCGGCGGGCGCGATCGATGAGGGCCGCCACCGGCGCCGGCGTCAGCACCGCCGTCGGCGTCAGCGTCGGTATCGCCGTCGGTGACACCAGGCGCGGGTTGGTGTCGGGCAGCGCGGGCAGGACTCGCCGCGTCCCCACCGGCAGCTCCGGTCGCGTCGATCGGAAGATGGTGAGCAGGTCCACCTCGGTCTCCGTCGCCACAGCGGCCTCCACGGCTGCCAGCGGATCCGGTTCGGCGTCGGGGACGACTCGTTCCAGAAGGATCTCGACCACGCCGCCGCAGCCGGTGCGGGCCCGGATGTCGACCAGGCGATCGGCGTCGTCGCTATTGCCGTCGCCATCGCCGCTGGAATCAAAGGTCAACAGCGCCGGTCGACCGTCGCGCGTGTGCCACTCGCCGCGCTGGATCAGCTCGCGCTCCAGGCAGCCGCCGCTGACCGAACCGGCCACGCGCCGGTCGCCGGCGATCAGCATCCGGGCACCGGGGCGCCGGTAGGACGAGCCCTGGACGGCGACGACGGTGGCCAGCAGGAACGTCTCCTTCTGCGCGCGCAGGCGGCGCGCCGCCAGGGCGATCGCCTTCAGGTCGCTCACAGCAGCTTGTCCAGCGTGATGGGCAGCTCGCGAATCCGCTTGCCGGTGGCGTGATAGACCGCGTTGGCGATGGCGGCGGCGGCGCCGGTGATGCCGATTTCGCCCAGTCCCTTGGCCCCGACCTCGTTGACGTGGGCGTCGTCCTCCTCGACGGTGATGACGTCGATGGCCGGGACGTCCCGGTTCACGGGCAGGTGATAGTCGGCCAGATCGCGCGTCACCACGCGGCCGGTGCGGGCATCGCGGCGGGTCTCCTCCAGCAAGGCCATGCCGATCCCCCACACCATGCCGCCCATCAGCTGGCTGCGCGCGGTCTTGGCGTTCAGGATCTTGCCGCCGGCAAAGGCGCCCACCAACCGCGCCACGCGCACCTCGCCCAGATCCTCGTCGACGCGCACCTCGGCGAACTGGGCGCCGAACGAGTGGTGGGAATAGTTTTTTCGATCGGGCTTTTCCTGCGCCTGGTACAGCGCGGTCACTTCTTCCTGGCCGGCGCGTTTCAGGATGGCGTCATAGCTGTCGCGGCGGCCGGGATTGTCCGGATCGTCCTGCGGATACAGATGACCGTCGGCGACGCCCACCTGCCCTTCGGCCAATCCGTGCAGCGGCGATTTCGGATCGGCCAGCGCCATCGCCACCAGCTTGGCCCGGGCCATGGCCGCGGCGCCGCGCACCGCGGAGCCCACGCTGGATGCCGTGCGTGAACCCGCCGACAGCGGCGCCTCGGGCAGCTGCGTGTCGCCCAGTTGCACGCGCACGACGTCGACGGAGAGACCCAGGGCGTCGGCGGCGATCTGGGCCATGATGGTGTACGTGCCGGTGCCCAGGTCCTGCGAGCCAGTCTGGATCACCGCGCTGCCGTCGGCCTGCACGCGGGCCATCGCCGACGCCACGCTTTGCCCCGCGGGATAGGTGGAGGTCGCCATCCCCCAGCCGATCAGCTGGTGACCGTCCCGCATGGATCGCACCTTGGCGTCGCGCCGGTCCCAGCCAAATCGGGCGGCGCCCTGGCGGTAACACTCGCGCAGCGACTTGCTGGAGAACGGACGCCCGCTCTCCGGATCGACGTCGGTGTAATTGCGCAGGCGCAGCTCCAGTGGATCCAGACCGACGGCATAGGACAGCTCGTCCATGGCCGATTCCAGGGCGTAGGTGCCGGACGCCTCGCCGGGGCCGCGGGTGAACGTGGGCGTGGGGATGTCCAGGCGGATCAGCCGGTGCGACGTGCGGATGTTCGGGCAGGCGTACAGCATGCGGGTCTGCGAGGCGCTGGGCTCGACGAACTCGTCAAAGCGCGACGTCGCCGACTGCACCTCGTGGCTGACCGCCAGCAGCTTGCCCTGGCGATCGGCGGCCAGGATCAGATGCTGGCGCGTCACCGGGCGATGACCCACCAGCGAGAACATCTGGTGGCGGGTCAGCACCAGGCGCACCGGCCGCTCCACCACGCGCGCCGCCATCACCGCCAGCGGGACGTGCGACCAGGGCGTCCCCTTGCTGCCGAAGGCGCCGCCGATGAACAGCGAGATCACCCGGATGTTCTGCGGCGCCAGTCCGAACAGCGCGGCCAGGCGCCGGCGCGCGCCGAAGACACCCTGGGTGGAGTCATAGACGGTCAGGTGATCGTCGCCGCGCCAGACCGCCACCGTGCCGTGCGGCTCCATCGGGTGGTGGTTCTCGGTCGGCGTGGTGTACGTCTGGTCGACGCGAACGGGGGCGTCGGCCGCGGCGCGATCGAAATTGCCGGTGTGCGTGTCGGTCGATCCGCGCGTGATCTTCTCGGGCGCGTAGGGCGGCGTTCGTTCCCGGAGAAGGTCGATGTTGGGGACGGTGCTGACATATTGAACGTCGATCAGGCGGGCGGCGTGCTGGGCGCGTTCCAGCGTGTCGGCCACCACCACCGCCACCGGTTGATCGTTGTAGAGGATCAGATCGTCCTGCAACAGCTGCAGCACGCGCTCGCCAGGCTGATGCTTGGCCGCGCCCGGCAGGTGGGGCGCGTTCT
>DATLVT010000005.1:0-7193 GCA_035577105.1 Polyangia bacterium | reverse complement strand
CTTCACGGCGGTGTTGCAGCTGGGCACGCTGGCCGCCGTCATCGGCTATTTTCTGCGCGAGCTCTGGACGATGGTGATCGCCGCGCTTGCCGCCGCCCGCGATCCGGCGCGGCGCGACGATCCCAGCGCGCGCCCCCTGCTGTACCTCATCGTCGGGACCATTCCCGTCGGCGTGGCCGGTATCCTGCTCAAGCACGCCATCGAGGGTTCCTTCCGCTCGCTGTGGGTGGTGGCCTCGTCCATGATCCTGGTGGCGCTGGCCCTGGCCTACGTCGAGAAGTCCGCCCGTCACGAACGCGGTTACGACAGCATTCGCCTGCGCGACGCGATCATCATCGGTTGCGCCCAGACCCTGGCCCTGGTGCCCGGCGTCTCGCGCTCGGGCATCACGTTGCTGGCGGCCATGGCTCTCGGCCTGCGGCGGGACGCGGCGGCGCGGTTTTCCTTCCTGCTGTCGGTGCCGGCGGTGGCTGCGGCCGGCCTCTTCGAGCTGCCCAAGGTGATGAAGGCGCACCTCGGCGCCGCACCGTTGTTCATCGGCCTGCTGGTCGCCTTCGTCTCGGGCTATGCCAGCATCGCCTGGCTGCTGCGCTTCCTGCGCACGCGCACCACCATCCCGTTCGTCGTGTACCGCGTGGCGCTGGGGATCTTGATCCTGGCCCTGCTGGCCTCGGGTCGTCTGGCCGCCTAGCCGCTAGAGGCGTGACCAATTAAGGAGCTAACTGATCGATCTTGTTGAGGCGTTGATCGCCTAAGTGATCGATTTCCCGTCATAACTGATCAGGCCTCTAGGCGCGCTCGCCGGCGCTGACGTAACGCTCGCCGGTGTCCGGCAGCAGCGTCACCACGATCTTGCCGGCGCCCAGCTCGCGTGCCACCTGGATGGCCGCGAACACCGCCGCCCCCGACGAGATCCCCACCATCAGCCCCTCGCGGCGCGCCAGATCGCCGCGCGTGGCGCGGGCGTCGGCCTCGGTCACCTGGCGGACGTCGGACAGCAGCTCGCGGCGCAACACCTCGGGCACGAACCCCGCCCCGATGCCCTGGATGCCGTGTGGGCCAGGCAAGCCGCCCGACAGAACCGCGCTGGCCTGCGGCTCGACGGCCACCAGCGCGATACCGGGGTAGTGCGCCAGCAGCACCTCGCCCACGCCGGTGATGGTGCCGCCGGTGCCGACGCCGGCCACGAACGCGTCCGGAATGCGCGAGCCCAGGTCAGCGACGATCTCCGGCCCGGTGGTCCTCCGGTGCACGTCGGGATTCATCGGGTTCTTGAACTGCTGGGGCATGAAGGCGCCCGGGTATTTGGCGGCCAGGGCGTCAGCCTTCTGCACGGCGCCCGCCATCACCTGGCGGGCGGGCGTCAGGTGGATCTCGGCGCCGAAGGCGCGCAGCACGGCCCGGCGCTCTTCCGACATGTTTTCGGGCATGGTCAGGATGAGGCGATAGCCTTTCACCGCCGCCACCAGCGCCAGCCCGATGCCGGTGTTGCCCGACGTCGCCTCGACGATGACCGACTGCCCGGGGATGAGGCGCCCTTCCCGCTCGGCCGCCTCCACCATGGCCAGGGCCGCCCGATCCTTCACCGAACCGCCCGGGTTGAGGTGCTCGCACTTGCACAGCACCGTCGCCGCGTCGGACCCCGGCAGCCGGTGCAACCGCACCAGCGGCGTGTGCCCGATCCGCTGCAAGATGGTTTCGTCGAACGCGCCGGTGGTGTCGGCGTCCGGTGGCGGCGGTGATCCAGTCACGTCAGGTGCTTCCGGTGCCTAGATAAAATACATCTGCGGCTGCACCACCGCCCGTTTGACGCCGGCCGCTTCCGCCCGGTCGACGAAGTCCTGCAACGTCACGCTGTCCAGAACCTCTACCAGGCGTGCGATGACGTCGTGCCACACCAGGGCGGGGATGTCATCGTCGCCGGGCAGGTCGGCGCCCTTGCGGGCGGCCTTGCGCTCGGGCACCGGCGGCATGCCGTCCAGCGTGAACAGATCCTCCAGGGCGCCGCGCAACGCGCGCAGGATCTCGCCCAGATGAATGGCTTCGGCGGGTCGGGTCAGGGCGTATCCGCCGCGCGGGCCCCGCTTGGCCTCGATGATGCCGGCCCGTTTCAGGTCCTGCAGGATCTGCTCGAGATAGCGCAGCGGGATGCTCTGCCGGTCGGCGATCTCCTTGGCCTGCGTGGCCTGCCCGCGGCCGTGAAAGGCCAGGTCGTAAAGGGCGCGCACGCCGTACTGGGTCTTGCTGGTCAACCGCATCTGCTACTACCGATTCAGATCGAGTAATCCTCGACGAAGACCTTGGCCTCGCGCAGGTTGGCCATCACCAGATCACCTTCGCTGATGCCCAGGGCCTCCACCTCGCTCTTGGGCATCTCCACGGTCATGGGCGCCCCGTCGGCCAGGCGCAGCGACAGCTTGACGTAGCCGCCCAGGCGGGCCAGGCGCTCGACCCGGGCCACCGACACCTCCGGGCTGTCGTCGCCGGCCTTGGTCAGACCCACGTCGTGCGGGCGCACGAAGGCATGAACGGCGGTTCCGTTGGGCGCCTGGGCGCCGCCGTCGGGCACCACCACCGCGAAGGCGCCCACCGACGCGCGGCCGTCCTGCATGTGGCCGCTCAAGACATTGGCTCCGCCCACGAACGAGGCGACGAAGGGCGTGGCCGGGCGATCGTAGACCTCGTGCGGTGGGCCAGCCTGGGCGACGCGCCCCTCGTGCATCACCACCACGTGATCCGAGACCTCCATCGCCTCTTCCTGATCGTGCGTCACCAGCAGCGTGGTGACGTGGCGCTGGTCGTGGAACTGGCGCAGCCATTCACGCAGCTCGATGCGCACCTGGGCGTCCAGCGCGCCGAACGGCTCGTCCAGCAGCAGCACCTTGGGTTCGATGGCCAGGGCGCGGGCAAAAGCCACCCGCTGCCTCTGCCCGCCGGAGAGCTGGGTCGGGTAACGCTCGCCCAGCCCTTCCAGCTGCACCAGCGACAGCAGCTCGTCGACCTTGCGACGAACGTCTTCCTTGGGCATGCGGCGTACGTGCAGGCCAAAGGCGATGTTGCTGCGCACGTTCATGTGCTTGAACAGCGCATAGCTCTGGAACACGAAACCGACGCCGCGCTTCTGGGCCGGCACCGCCGTCAGGTCCTGCTCGCCGAACAGCACGGCGCCCTCGTCGGGTTGCTCCAGGCCCGCCACCACGCGCAACACCGTCGATTTTCCCGATCCCGACGGCCCCAGCAGCGTGGTGATGCGTCCGGCCGGCGCCGTGAACGTCACGTCCGAAACGGCCGGCGTCCCGCGAACGGTGAACCGCTTGGTCAGATTGCGAACAACAACACTCATGCCGTTTTCCGAAGCTTCGGGCGCCCAGCTCGATTGGGCGGGCATCATGACGGCACTCTCTTGCTTTCGTAAAGACGATTGATCGCGTCCAGCAGCCGCGGGCGCCTCTCGGCCATCGGCACGCCCTCGCTGCGCCACTGCGCGCGCTGGTCGCGGGCGGTGTCAACCCAGGCTTGCAGGTCGCCCTCCTCGGGCAGAACCGCTTCCAATCCTTCGCGCACGAGGCCGGTCAAGGCGGGCGCCACTCCGTCGGTGGAAACCGCGACGGTCACTCCGGCGCGGCGAACAACGCCGGCGCCATAGGCCGACGCCGCATCCGGATCGTCGACTGCGATGACAAAAACGCGGCGCGCATCCGCTGCCGCCGCGACCTGACGATTGACCTCCGGCGTTGCCGCCGCCACCACCAACCAAGCCCCATCCACATCGTCAGGCCGAAACGGCCGCGCCGCCACCGCCCACCCCTTCGTATCCCTCACCCGTTCAACGATCTCTTGCCGCAGCACCGGGGCGACCACCAAGACTTCCGCACCTGCCCCCGCTAACCCACCCATCTTGGCGGCCGCCACCGTCCCGCCACCCACCACAACGACCCTGCGTCCGGCAACCTTCAAAAACACTGGCAGAAGCGCCGCAGAACTCTTTTCGCCGCTAGCCGCCAATGTTGTTTACCTTCTTACCGTAGTATCTTTTCTCCTGCCGGCGGCCAATCAGCGCCGCCAACGAGCCGCAATCTACGGGGGTGGGGACCGCCTGTCAAGTTCATCCATGGGCAATTTCCGACTTAATCACTGTACTATTATTATCCGCGGGCCCAACTTCCGGACACTTACCGAACGGGGTGTAGCCCACATTCTTTGTATTCGGGATCTTCCCACCACCAGCGCCCGGCCCGGGGGTGCTCGCCCGGTTTGATGGCGCGCGTGCAGGGCGCGCAACCGATCGACGGATATCCCTGGTCGTGCAACGGATGAACGGGGACCTTGTTGGCGGCGGCATAGGCGCGCACCTCGGCCATCGACCAGCGGATGAGGGGGTTGATCTTGCCCATACCCCCGTGCCCTTCATCGAACTCCACCGATGGCGTATCGGTGCGGGTGACCGACTGTTCGCGCCGCAGCCCGGTCACCCAGGCATCCAGCGTGGCCAGCACGCGGCCGAGAGGCTCGACCTTGCGGATGCCACAGCACTCGTGCCGGTTGTCCAGCGACTCGCGAAAGCTGTAAAGACCTTTGGTCCGCTCCAGGTTCTCGACGGCCTCACGCTGCGGAAACAGCCACTCGATCGAGATGCCGTACTTGCCGGTCACCCGCTCGGCGGTCAGGTACGTCTCTTCGGGGAGTCGCCCGGTGTCCAGGGCGAACACCCGCACCTGCCCGCTGACCTTCATGGCCATGTCGATGACCACGCAGTCCTCGACGGAAAAACTGGAGGCGATGCCCAGGGCGCCGCCGAAACGTTCGATCGCCCACGCCACCACCGCCTGCGGATCGCCATCGCCCAGGCGGGCGGCGGCCGCTTCCATCTCGCTCTTGCTGGGTCTCATCGACGGGCAGTCTAGCAGTCAGCGCGAAAATGGCCCTCTGTTCGGGCCAGAATCGGCCGTCGGTTCTGGTGTATATCTCGCGGCCATGGACGCTCAACCGCAGCGGCTGAAGCGCGCGCTGACCCTCCGCGATCTGATTCTGTACGGGATCGTGGTCATCCAGCCGGTGGCGCCGATGTCTTCTTTCGGCGTGCTGTCACAGCGCGGAAACGGACACGCCGTCACCGCCATCCTGATCGCCATGGTGGCCATGCTGCTGACCGCCATCAGCTATGGCCGGATGGCGCGCGCCTATCCCAGCGCCGGGTCGGCGTTCACCTACGTTGGCCAGGAGATCCACCCCGCCCTCGGCTACGTCACCGGCTGGAGCATGGTGATGGATTACATGCTGAACCCGATGATCTGCATCATCTGGTGCAGCAGCACGGCGCACGACTATGTGCCGGTGGTCCCCCGGGTGGTGTTCGTCCTGTTTTTCTTCGGGCTGTTCACCTTGCTGAACCTGCGTGGGATCAAGACCTCGGCGCGACTGAACACCGGCCTGGCCGTCGGGATGGGGATTGTCATCGCCCTCTTCTTCATCGCGGCCGCGCGGTACATCTCCGCACTGCCGCACGACGAGGGCTTCTTCTCACGGCCGTTCTATGACCCTGCGCGTTTCGATCTGCGAACGGTGCTGGGCGGGACATCGATCGCCGTGCTGACGTACATCGGGTTCGACGGCATCTCGACGCTGTCCGAGGAAGCCGAGAACCCGCGCCGCAACATCCTGCTGGCCACCGTGCTGACCTGCCTGCTGATCGGCCTGCTGTCCGCGGTCCAGGTCTACCTGGCGCAGCTGGTCTGGCCGGCGTCCGAGCCGTTTCCCAACGTCGACACCGCGTTCCTGCACGTGGGCGGGCGCGCGGCCGGCCGCTGGCTGAACCTGGTCATCGGCGTGACCCTGCTGGTGGCCAACATCGGTTCGGGGATGGGCGCGCAGCTGGGAGCGGCGCGCTTGCTGTACGGCATGGGGCGCAGCAACGCGCTGCCGCCCCGGTTCTTTGCCGCCGTCGATCCCCGCAATCACATTCCCCGCAACAACGTCATCTTCGTGGGCGTGGTGGCCCTGGCGGGCGCGTTCGTGCTGGATTACGGCCTGGGCGCCGAGCTGCTGAACTTTGGCGCGCTGATCGCCTTCATGGGGGTGAACCTGGCGGCGTTCGTGCGGTACTACGTGCGCGAGAAGGAAAAGAAGCTGATCAACCTGTGGCCGCCGCTGGCCGGGTTCGTGATCTGCTTTCTGATCTGGCTGAGCCTCAGCGGTCTGGCAAAGATCGCCGGAGCCGTCTGGCTGGTCGTGGGGATCGCCTTCGGCGCCTGGAAGACGCGCGGGTTCAAGAGCAACCTGGTCAGCTTCGAGCTCCCGCCCGAGGACGTGCCGGCGGCTTAGGCGGCGGGCGCTTTTCCAGCTCCAGCGCGCGCCACAGATACCAGCTGGCCACCGAACGGTAGGGTTTCCAGCGCGCGCCGTATTTTTGCAGCTGCTCTCGCGTGGGGAGATTCCGTTTCTTGAAGGCCAGGGCAAAGCCCTTGCGGACGCCGTAGTCGTCGGCGGGCAGAACGTCCGGACGGCCCAGGCGAAACATCAGCAGCATCTCGGCGGTCCAGCGCCCGATGCCGCGCACCGTGGTCAGGCTTTCGATGATCGCATCGTCCTCCATCTCGTGAATGTCGTCCAGCGTGGGCAGCAGACCGGCCTGCGTCCGCTGGGCCAGATCGCGCAGCGACAGCAGCTTGGCGCGGGACAGCCCGGCGCCGCGCAGAATCTCGTCGGAGGCGGTCAGGATCTTCTCGGCGGTGGGACCGTCGGGAACGTCGGGAAACAGCGCCCGCACGCGGCCAAAGATGGTCGCCGCGGCCTTGCCCGACAGCTGCTGATAGACGATGGCCTGCGCCAGCGTCGCGAACAGGTCTCCGGTGCGGTCCATCCGCATGGCGAAGGGGCCCACCGCGTCGATGAGGCGCCCCAGCGCCGGGTCGGCCGCTCGGAGGTGGGCGACCCCTCGACGTCCAATCGTCGCGCTGAACAGCGCCGAACGCCTGCTGGCCATGGGCGCGAATGCTAGCACTGCTTGCCGCGCTGGCATCCTGATAGACTGCGCGCACCGTTGGTGGTCCCTTCCTCTTCCGCCCCTGCTGTGCCCGCGCGCTGGACCGTGCTGGACGTGATCCGCTGGACCACGTCGCGCTTCGAAGAGCGGGGGCTGGCCTCGCCGCGGCTGGACGCCGAGCTGCTGGCGGCGCAGGCGCTGGGGATCGGAC
>DATLVT010000004.1:0-5971 GCA_035577105.1 Polyangia bacterium | reverse complement strand
AAGAACGAAGTGATCGCCGCCCGCGGCGCCGAGGTGGTGGTGTGGAACAGCGACGGCAGCCTGCGCGGAAAGATCCGGCTGACCGGCAGCCGCATCTGGGCGGCGCCGCTGGTGGCGAACTTTGCCGGCGACGCCAAGCTGGAAATCGTGGCCGCCTGTCGGGGCAGCCTGGCCATGCTGGACGCCAACCTGAAACCGATGCCGGGATTTCCCGTCACCTGGCGTGACGAGATGCGCAGCGTGGCGGCCGGTGACGTCGACGGCGACGGCAGGCTGGAGATCGTCGTCGGCACCATCAGCGATCTGGCGGGCGAGGCACAGGGCAGCGCCCAGAAGGACATCTTTCACGTGTTTCGCGGCGACGGCAGCCCGCAGCCCGGATTTCCGCCCAACACCACGGGCACCTCGGGCTGCGACAGCGCCTGTTACACGCACGCCGGCTTTGATCAGAACCTGGCCGTCGGTCCCATCGACAAGGCCGGCGGCGACGACATCTTTCTTCCGCAAGACAACGCTTATGTCTCCATCCACCAAGGCAGCGGCGTGGCCTTCGACGCCGGCGCGATCTTCAAGGGACGAAAGAAGGTCCTGGGCGTGCGCTTTCTGCATGACTATGCCGAGGCCAAGCAGGGCTACTCCGATACCGAACAGACTTCGCTGCAGGCGCACTTCACCAATTCACCGGGGGCGCTGGCCGATCTGGACGGCGACGGCGAGACCGAGATGGTGATGGTCGGTTCCGTGCAAAACGTCTCGCAGACAGAACGGCACCACGGCGTCGCGTTGTGGGTGATCCACAGGGACGGCACCCGGCCGGCGGCCTGGGAAGAGCCGTTTCACGTACCGGCGTATCTGGCCGGTCTGGACGATCTGGGTGACAACGTCGTGGGCCTGACCAACCAGGTCTCCATCGCCGACATCGATCCGGCCGTCGACGGGCTGGAGATGGTCTTCGCCGGTTACGACGGGCGCATTCACGCCGTGACCGCCGGTCGCCTGGAGCGCTGGTCTTTCCCGTACACGACCGAAGCCACGGTGCTGACCGGCGGCGTGGCCATCGCCGATCTGTCGGGCGACGGCGTTCCCGAGATCGTGTTCGCCTCGTACGCCACCGCGTCAGGGAAATCGTTCCTGTTCGTGCTGGACGCCGGCGGCAATCTGCAACAGAAGCTCGCGCTGCCCGGCCGGGGCGCCATGGCCGTCCCCACCATCGCCGACGTCGACGGCGACGGCGCGCTGGAGATCGTCGTGTCGCTGAAGGACGGCGACGCGGCCACCGGTTCGGTGCTGGTCTTCACGGTGGCCGGCTCGGCCCCCAACTGTCTGGCCTGGCCGACCGGCCGGGCGAATCTCCTGCGCAGCGGCTACGTGCGGCGCTAGCGGTCGTCGCCTCGCGGCGCCGACGGTCAGTGGTTGCCGGAATACACGCGGGCGCCGCTGCCGCCGACCAGGAAGTCCAGGTCGACGCCGCGGTCGGCTTGCTGAACGTGCTCGACGTAAAGCTTGACGTAGCCGCGCGGCTCGGGCGCCGGACGCGGCACGAACAGGGCGCGCCGCCGGTTCAATTCTTCCTCGCCGACGTCCAACTGTAGATGCCGGCCCTCGACGTCCAGCGTGATGGCGTCGCCGTTCTGCACCAGGGCCAGGGTCCCGCCCACGGCGGCCTCCGGGGCCACGTGCAGGACGACCGTGCCATAGGAGGTGCCGCTCATGCGGGCGTCGGAGATCCGGACGATGTCCTTGACCCCGCGCTCCAGCAACTTCTTGGGCACCGACATCATGCCGACCTCGGGAAAGCCAGGGTATCCGCGCGGGCCGCAGTTCTTGAGCACCAGCACTGACTCGGCCGTGACTTCCAGATCGGGATCGTCAATGCGGCGGTTGTAGTCGTCCATGTCTTCGAAGACCACGGCCGGCCCGCGGTGCTTCATCAGCGCCGGCGTGGCCGCCGACGGTTTCAGCACGGCGCCGCTCGGCGCCAGGTTGCCGGTCAGCACGGCGATGCCGCCCTGGGCCTTGAACGGCTTGTCGGCGGCATAGATCACGTCGCGGTTCCAGCACGGCGCCTCCGCCACGTTCTGCCACAGCGTCCGCCCGTTGACCGTCAGCGCGTCGCGATGCAGGCGTGGCCCCAGTTCGCGCAGCAGCGCCGGCAATCCCCCCGCGTAATAAAAATCCTCCATCAGATAGCGGCCGGAAGGCATCAGATTGAGAAGGCAGGGCACGTCGCGGCCAAGGCGATCCCAGTCGGCCAGGCTCAGCGGTACGCCGATGCGGCCGGCGATGGCCAGGAGGTGCACCACGGCGTTGGTCGATCCGCCGATGGCGGCGTTGGTGATGATGGCATTCTCGAAGGCCTGACGCGTGAGGATCTGGGACAGGCGCAGATCGTCCTTGACCATCTCGACGATGCGTCTGCCGGTCAGGTGCGCTTGCCGGTTGCGCCGGGCATCGACGGCCGGGATGGCCGCGTTGTCGGGCAGGGCGGCGCCCAGCGCTTCGACCAGCGACGCCATCGTCGACGCCGTGCCCATGCTCATGCAGGAACCCGCCGACCGCGCCATGCACACCTCGGCGGCGCGCGCGTCGGCCTCGGTGATCTCGCCGGTCTTCAGCTGATCGCTGATCTGCCACAACATGGTGCCGGACCCCATGTCACGGCCGCGAAACTTGCCGTTCAGCATGGGCCCGCCTGACAGCGCGATGGTCGGCAGATCGCAGCTGGCCGCGCCCATCATCAGCGCCGGCGTGGTCTTGTCGCAACCGACCAGCAGGACGACGCCGTCCAGAGGGTTGGCCCGGATGGATTCCTCCACGTCCATGCTGACCAGGTTGCGAAACAACATGGTGGACGGCCGCATCAAGCTTTCACCGAGGCTCATCACCGGAAATTCCAGCGGGAAGCCGCCGGCCTCCCACACGCCGCGCTTGACCCGGTCAGCCAGCGTGCGGAAATGAGCGTTGCACGGGGTCAGCTCCGAGAAGGTGTTGCAGATGCCGATCACCGGCCGGCCTTCAAAGACGTCGTCTGGCCAGCCCTGATTCTTCATCCAGCTGCGGTGCAAGATGCCTTCGCGTCCCGGGGCATCGAACCAGGCGGCGCTCCGCAAACGACGCGACGGACGCTGGGGATCATCGGTCATGGCTGGGTAGTCTAATGGAAAGACGACGCCGCCATGTGATCGCCAATACGTGACAGCGCGCGCGAGCCTCCGGTAGGGTCGGGCGATGAACGGACGATGGTTCGGCGAAGCGGGGATCGTCGTGGCCTGCGCCTTGTTGTTGACGGCTGGCTGCGCAGCGATGAGGCGCACCTGGCAGTTCGACGCTGCGCCGGTGAGCAGCGAGCGGCTGGAGGTGATGCCCCAGCGAGCCGACGTGGCGCTGAAGTCGGTCACCGTTCGCTTCACGGTCCGGAACAAATCCAGCGCGCCGCTGGCCATCGACGCTGACACGTTCACCCTGCGTCTGCCCGACGGAACCACCGTCGTCGGCAAGACCAGCTTTTTCGGCCGTGCTTATGACCAGACGCGCGGCCTCCTGGAACGCGTCGGCTTGATGAACGGCCGTGACAGGTCGGCGCTGGCGCCGGGCGCCACCGTGGAGATCGCCGTCGCGTTCCGACAGTACGGGCGGGATCTGCGACGGCAGCCGACGCTGACGGTGGCCCTGGACGGCCTGCACGTGAACGGGCGACCGGCCGAGCTGCCGCCGCTGGTTTTGGTGGCGCCGCCGGGCGCGCCGATCGGAGAGGACATATGAGCGGGCGCCGGCTGGTGGCGCCGGCGGTGATGGCCTTGGTTGCTGGCGCGCCGCTGGCGTTTTCGGGATGCGCCATCAACGTGTCCGAGACCCGTTCGGCGCGCGTGCTGCGCGGGGGCGAGATGCAGCTGGCCGAGGTGAACGACGTCGTCATCCCGACCCGGGCGGTCAACGGCGTGTACGACGCCGGCAGAAAGGCGGCGGCCGCCGCCGGCGACCGCATGTTGACCCGGCAAGAGCGGCGCGATCTGACCGCGGCGGCGGCGGCCATCGCGCTGACCGGGCCCGGTTACGATGCCCACGTCGATCTGGCGGTGGGCCTGGGCTATCGCTATGACCTGCAGGCGCGCGTGGGCAGCGGCATCTATGCGCTGTCGCTGCGGCGCGGGTTCGACGTCGGCACCTGGTCCGCGGCGCTGGGCCTGCGCGCCGCCTACAATTCTGGTCAGACCTTCGCCGCGTACGCCGACGACATCGCTGACTGGGTCAAGCTCAGCGAGACGCGGCGCCTGGACGGCCAGCTGTTCGGGCAGCTGGGAACCGAATGGGGCGAATGGGGCAAGTTCTGGTTCGGCGCGAAGGGAATGGCCAGCCCGTTGCGAACCCACATCGACACCACGCGCTTTGGCGGCGGTCAGGAAGACATCTCGACGACGCTGTATCACGCCGGCGGCTTTGTGGGCGTGGCCCTCGGCTATCGCTGGATACACTTCCTGGCCGAGCTGTCCGTGCTGGGCGCCTTCGGCCACGTGACCGCGTTCGGCGACCAGTACGATCTGTCGGGCGTGGTCATCGCGCCGTCCTGGGGATTCATGGGGACGTTCTAGGCCCAAGGCCGCCGGGCAAGGCCGTTTGTCCGATAAGATATATTATGTCAACTACGGCGCGCCCAGGCGCACAGCCAGTGCTGGCCCCGAATTCGCCCCACCTCTTTACTTCGGCGGCGGCAGGCCGAGCAGGAACGGCACGATGGCGTTCGCGTAATTGACGTTCTCGTAGTTCGTCTGGGTGTGCGAGCCGTTGGGGAATTCGCACCAGACGACCGGATAGGCCTCGGGACAGCCGGTGTACTTCACGCACCGAGGATACTTGGGGTCATAAGGCGCGGTGGTTTTCCCGACGCAGCCGTTGCGGGTCAGCAGCTCGTCTCGCGCCGGCGCGGAGCCGAACGTGTCCTCGGCGGTGAAGATCTTGGGCAGCGGCCCCACCGGGTTGGCCTGGTCGGGGGTCGAGACGATCATGAAGGCGGCGCTGGGGCCGTTGCAGGCCCAGCGATTTTCGCGCAGGCCGCCCGCCGCCGAGAATGTGCCGCGCACGGTATCAGCGGAGCCGCAGCCGGCCAGCAAGGCCTCCCACGCGCCGCTGCTGCTGCCGCCCACGAACTCCATCCCCAGGTCGACGCAGGTGTTCTCCTCTACCCACTTCTGCACGGCCCGGAAATAAGGGATCTCCGGTCCATTCTTGCAGTCGGCGACGTTCGCGATGTTGGGCGAGCAGCGGATGGCGCCATCCGCGAAGCAACTGAAGGGATCCGAGACGACCTGCTGCAAGCCCACTCTGATGGCGACGGCTTCGCCGGGAACTTCGAACCCCGGGCCGTGGATCGGCGGAACCGCCGCCGTCCCGCAACCCGAGCCGCCGTAGAAGACGGGATAAGCGTGAGTCGGGTCGTAATTGGCCGGGAGCTGGATGGCGAAGTCGCGATCGACGAAGGTCTCACCGTTCGCCGCCTTCTGTGCGTTGCGGCCGCCGGGCGCGAATGGCGGAGCGATGCAGTCCTTCGGGCAGTTTGGCACCGTGCAGGCCGCGCAGGGCTGCAGCGGGAACCGGTGGTTCGTGTACCCGGTCGAGTTGGCGCCCGTCGGCATCTTGCCGCAGCCCAAGCTCTTCATCCCGGTGCGCCCTTTGCCGGGCAGTCCGCCCACGTCGCCGGTGCCCTCTCCGACGTCCAGGCTGCTGCCGCCCGCGCCCCCGCTGCCTCCCGGGCCGACAGCGCCGCCGCTGCCCGCCGTGCCACCGGGTACGTCGATGCCCGCCGCGTCACTCCCACCGCCTCCGGTTCCGCCGCCCGACGAGCCTCCCGCACCCCCAGTGCCCGCATTGCCACTGGCACCCCCACTCCCCCCCGATGATCCCGCCCCGCTCGCGCACGAAAGCGCGGCCAGGCAAACAAAAACACCAAACCTCGAGAAAAATGTGGCCACGAATA
>DATLVT010000003.1:0-5938 GCA_035577105.1 Polyangia bacterium | reverse complement strand
TCGATCTCGTCGATGAAGACGATGCACGGCGCATGCTTTCGCGCCTTTCGAAACAGGGACTTCACGCGCATCGAACCCATTCCCACAAACATCGCGCTGAAGTCGCCACCGGTCGCTGGAATGAAGTGTACTTTGCACTCGCCGGCCAAGGCCTTGGCGAGCTGTGTCTTGCCGGTGCCAGGAGGGCCGGACAGCAATATTCCTTTGGGAGGGCGAGCACCGAGGGCGGTGAACTCTTTGGGGTCCTTGAGATAGGACTTGATGTCCATCAGCGCCGATTTGGCTTCTGCCGCGCCAATGACATCCTGAAACGTAACGACAGACTCAGTTCGGGAGAATCCAAATCCGTTTCCGCGATAGACGCGGAAAGCTTGTATGCCGAAGGCTGAGAAGGCCGCAATGGTCAGCAGCAGACCGAGGTCCAGGTGCCAGCCCTTGGCGTTACGAACATCGTCACTGACGACTGCCAGCGGAAATGCGTCGGTCTGACCCTTCTGATAGTAGGTCAGAGCGAGGCCGGCAAGCTTTCCAGCGTCGTCGCTGACAAAGTACCGATGCCCGCCTCGTGTCGATACGAACATTCCCGAAGGCGCGATCGCCAGGCCGGAAACATTGTTGCTTTGAATGTCCAGAATGAGGACTGAAACGTCGCGCTCGGTGACCGTCCACAAGGCTGGATCGCTGCGCATCTGTAGCAACATCGCGTTCAGCGCCACCGGCTTTTGAGCCGTGGAAAGAAATCTGGTCGAGAAGACCGCGCCCATTCCCGCCAGGAGCAACGCGCCAAGGATGAGGTAGTGCCACTGCTTCTTGGGGAGTAAGTTGTTCATCAGAGGCCAGCTCGCCGACGAAAGGCCGAGAGAAGCTATCGGCAGAGCTCAGTGGGGGCTTTACCCCCGAATTCCGATGATCGGGCGGCGGGGGAGCCCCGCCATTGGTCAGTTGTAGGTCGCCGAGAAGAGCAGGCTCATGGCCCCCGCGTTCCAGGTGGCTGCGTCGCCGCTGGCGGTGGCTGCCTCCCCCGTTCACCGTCAACGTGGGACTGTTGAAGGTGCCGGCCTCGCAGCTCTCGCCGAAAAGGACCAGGTGGCGGGTTACGGCGCCGCCCAGAGCGATCGCGAAGTCGATCCCGGTGCCGCTGATCTCCATTATCGAGCCGGGGTAGTCGGTCCTGAAGGCGGAAGCGCCTCGGGAGCGGCGCTACTTCGCCGTCGTGCCGCCGCTGTCGTCGTCGCTGGCCTCGTCAGCGGGCGTTGCGCGGACGCCCAGGCCGTGCTCCTCCATCTTGGCGTAGAGCAGGGGGCGGCCTATCCCCAGCAGGCGGGCGGCGGCCGAGCGGTTTCCCTTGGTCTGTTCCAGGGCGCGCGTGATGAGGCGGCGCTCCAGTCGCGCGGTGGCGGCGTGCAGGGACAGATCGTCGCTGTCCGCCCGGGCGTCGCCGCCAGCGTCAACAGGACCACGCGGGTTTGTCGCGGCGGCGCGCAGGGGTTCGGGCAAGTTCACCACGTCGATCACCTCGCCGCCGCACATCACGGCGGCGCGCTGCACGACGTGGAAAAGCTCTCGGACATTGCCGGGCCAGGCGTGCGCCAGCAGCCGGGCCATGGCTTCTTCGGAGACGGCGCGGGCCGGGGTGCCGCGCAGCGCGTGCGAGACCAGCACCGGAATGTCGCTGCGGCGGGCGCGCAGGGGCGGCAGCTCGATCTCGATGACGGCCAGCCGATAATAAAGATCCTCGCGCAAGGCGGCGCCCCCGGCGGCGCTCGGGCGCACCGGCCGGTTGGTGGCGGCCAGCAGCCGGGCGCCGCTGGACAGGGGGTCGTTGCCGCCGACGCGTTCGTACCGACCTTCCTGCACCACGCGCAGAAGCTTGGTTTGCAGGGCCGGATCCAGATCGCCGATCTCGTCGAGGAAGAGGGTGCCGTCGCCCGCGGTCTCAAAGCGGCCGGCGCGTCGGCCGCTGGCGCCGGTGAAGGCGCCCCGTTCGTGCCCGAACAGCTCGCTTTCGATCAGGGAGGGGGGCAGGGCGGCCAGATTGACGGCGACGAAGGGGCGGGCCGCGCGCGGCGAGTAACGATGAATGGCCCGGGCCACCAGCTCCTTGCCGGTGCCGGTCTCGCCGGTGATCAGGACGGCGGCGTCGGAGGCGGCCGCCCGCCCGATCAGCTTCCAGACCGCCAGCATGGCGGCGCTGGTGCCGACCAGATCGCCGGGCGCGTCCGCGGGCGGCGCCACGTTGGCGGTGGTCAGCACCAGGGAGCGTTGCTTGACGGCGCGTTCGACGGTGGCGCGCAACGCCGGCAGGTCGAACGGCTTGGTCAGATAGTCGAAGGCGCCGTCGCGCATGGCCCGGATGGTCCGCTCGCTGTCGCCGTAGGCGGTGGCCACGATGACCGGGACGTCGCGGGCTGGACCGGCGCGCAGCTCGCGCAGGAAATCCAGGCCGTCACCGTCGCGCAGGCGGATGTCCAGCAACACGCAGTCGAAGGCGGGCGGAGCGCCGTCGCTGGTGGTGACGGCCTGGCGTGCCTCCCGCAATCCGGCCACGGCGATGGGCTGCAGGCCCATGGCGACGATGACGTCGGCCAAGCCCTGGCGCAGGCCGGCCTCGTCCTCGACGATCAAGACGGCGGTCATGCGCTGGCCTTGTCGACTTTCCTCACCACGCCGGCGGCGGTGGAATCACCCGCTCCGGTCTCGCGCGGCAGCGTCAGGTCAAAGCGGGTCACGGCGCCGTCCCGTCCGTAGGTGAGGGCGCCGTCGTGGGCCTGGGCGATGGCGCGCGAGATGGCCAGACCCAGCCCGGTCCCGTCGGGTTTGGTGGTGAAGAACGGCTCGAACAGCTCGCCGGCGCGCCCGGCCGGAAAACCGGCGCCCCGATCCAGGACGCGCAGGTGGATCTGGCCATCGCTGGGGTGCGTGTCTGCCGCATCGACCTCCACGTCGACGACGCCGCCGTCGGGGGATGCTTCGACGGCGTTGCGCAGGAGGTTGTCTATGGCGCGGGCCAGGCGGTCGGCGTCGGCGCGAACGATGGGCGGCGTTGCCGTTCCGTCGGCGGCGACCCGGATGGTCACCCGGCGCAGGGCGGCCCAGGGGGCCAGGGCCTCGGCCCTCCGGCGTGCCAGGTCGGACAGGTCCATGGGCGCCCGCTGGCCCAGGGCCCGCCCCGACAGCGTCAACAGATCGGCGACCAGACCGTCGAGGCGCGCGATCTCCGCCGAGGCGTGGGCGATGGCCGCCGCCGCTTGCGGAGGGAGCGGCGGCGCAGAAGAGGAAGCCGACGACGGGGACGCCGCCAGATCCAACCGCAGCTTGATCGACGCCAGCGGGTTGCGGACCTCGTGCGCGACGCCGGCCACCACCCGGCCCAGCGCCGCCAGCCGTTCCTGGCGCGCCAGATCGCGCCCCAGCCGTTCCTGGGCCTGGCGCGCTTCCGCCAGGTGCCTGGCCAGCGTGGCGATCCCGTCGCCAATGGCGGCCAGCTCGCTGACCGGCGGGCGCGGAACGGGGGCCTTGAGATCGATGGCCAGGGCGCGTGTCGCGTCCAGCAGCATGCCGGCGCCGCGTTTCAACGTCACCAGCGACGTCAGCGCCGCGATCACCAGCAGCAGCGCCGAAACGGTGAGGGCCGCGACCAGCACCCGCCAGCTGCGCAGATAGGGCGAGGGGCGGACGGCGCTGGCCACCCAGGCGGTGCGACCACCGGCGGTGGGTTGCGCGCTGGCGATGAGGCGGGCGCCGGGGATCGCCACGTCGACGTCGATGCGCTTTCCGATGCGCTGGGCCTGCGTGGTCAGGTCGACCAGTGGTGGCCCCCAGGTGGGCGGGACGCTGGCGGCGATTGCCGCGGCGTCAGTCGCGAGACCGCCGCGCATGCCGATGATGTTGGGAGGCGGCGTATCGGTCGCCGGCGGGGTGGCGGTCAAACGCGCCAGTTCTTCGGCGGTCGAGTCGCGGGCATGCTCCAAACGCAGGGCGCTGCTGAGGGCGATGACCCGGTACAGGGCCAGCGCGGTCAGGCTGGACGTCAACACGCCCAGCACGGCCACCATCAGAAGGCCGTGGCGAATCGGTCGCCGGATGCGCACGGGGGAGTTTCCTAGCAAGACGGGTTCCGACGTCATGGCGCTGTCAACCGCGGCTGTCCGCCTGCTGATGTTGCATCCAAATCGGACAGGTGTCGTGTTTGGCGACGGTCGGGGTGGCCCCGGACGTCGGTTTGACCCCCCATTTGCGGGGCGCTGACGGGGCGGCTGTGGTTTTGGGCCTGGCCTGCTTGTTGCCCATGCGCAGGTTATCGGCGCATGGGCCCTATCCTCGAACATCTGCTGGCTTGCCTGTTTCTCGTCACGGCCCTGGCTGGCTCGGCTGCAGCGGCCGAGGCGGTCGGTCCTTCCTTGACGCTGGCCCAGGCGGAGCAGAACGCGCTTCGGCACCAGCCGTCCATCCGTCAGGCCCAGGGCCAGACCGAGGCCGCGGCCGGTCGGGTCGAGGAAGCGCGGGCGGGTTATCTGCCCCAGGTCAGCGCCAGCGCCAGTTATCAGCGGACCACCGGCAATTTTGCGCCGCGGCCGGGCGCCTTGCCGACGAACACCATGACCACGGCGCCGGTCAGCTGGACGCCGGCCTACAACTACTGGTCGTTCGGCCTGACGGGATCGCAGCTGATCTATGATTTCAACGCCACCGCCGATCGATGGCGGTCGGCGGCGGCGGGCCGGGAGGCGGCGGTCGCCAACGCGCGCGGCATCGAGGCCACGGCGCTGCTGAACGTGCGGCACGCCTATTTTCAGGCGCGCGCCCAGCGAGACCTGGCCCGCGTGGCCGAGGAAACCGTGGCCAATCAACAGAAGCACCTGGAACAGATCCAGGCCTTCGTGCGCGCCGGCATGCGGTCGGAGATCGATCTGGCCACCACGCGCACGGCGCTGGCCAACGCGCGGGTGCAGATGGTGACGGCCCAGAACGCCTTTATCAGCGCCCTGGCGACCTTGAACCAGACCATGGGGCTGCCCGACAATCAGCTGTTCGATCTGACCGACAGCGAGCTGCCGGCCGTTCCAGGCGAAGACGGCGCCACGCGCGCGCTGACCGACCAGGCGTTGCGGGCCCGCCCGGAGATCGTCGTCGCTGATGAACAGCGGCGCGCCCAGGAGCTGGTGGTCGCCGCGTTCCGCGGCAATTACGGACCGGCGCTGTCGGCGGTCGGGGGGCTGACCGACGCGGGGGCGGCGCTGGATCGGCTGACGCCCAACTGGTTCGTGGGGCTGACCGCCAGCTGGGCGATCCTGCAAGGCGGGCTGACCCACGGTCAGGTCCGCGAGGCGAACGGGACGCTGACGACGCTGGCGGCGCAGGCCGACACGGTCCGCCTGCAGATCGGGGTCGAGGTCGAGCAGGCCCGTCTGGCGGTGCGGGCGGCCAAGTCCAGCATCGCCGGCGCCGAGGAGGCGCTGGCCAACGCGCGCGAGCAGCTGCGCCTGGCGGAGGCGCGCTATCGTACGGGGCAGGGCAGCGTGATCGAACTCTCCGACGCGCAGGTCGCCCAGACCACGGCTGCGGCCCAGGACGTCTCCGCGCGATTCAACCTGGCTGGGGCGCGCGCCCAGCTGCTGGCTGCTCTGGGGGTTGTTCGATGACGGGAACGAAACGGCGCTGGTGGTTTCTGGCGGTGGCGGCGATCGTCGGCGCGGCGGTGGTGCTGCTGGTGGCGCGGGAGCGGGTTCAGGGGCAGGGTCAAGGCGACGCTGGCGGCAAGTCGCGCGGCGGCGGCGCCCCGGGCGGCGGCGGCGCGGCGGATCGCCCGGTGCCGGTGTTGACAGCGCGGGCCACCGCGCGCGACGTGCCGATCACGCTGGACGGGCTGGGGGCCGTCGTCGCGTACAAGACCGTGAACGTGCGCACCCAGGTCGACGGCCGCCTGCAGAAGGTGGTG
>DATLVT010000002.1:0-3456 GCA_035577105.1 Polyangia bacterium | reverse complement strand
GCAGATCCTGGCCGGCGATCACCCGCAACCCACGGAGCGCAGCGTGGCCGCCGCGCGCGCGGTGGCGGCCTTCGTGGCTGGCCTCGATGCCGGCCGCCATCGACTGCTGGTGCTGTTGTCGGGGGGGAGCTCGGCGTTGCTGTGCGCGCCGGCGGGCGGGTTGTCGCTGGCCGACAAACGCGCCGCGGTCAGCGCCGTCGCGGCGGCCGGGGCGACCATCGGCCAGCTGAACACCGTGCGCAAGCACCTGTCGGCCATCAAGGGCGGTCGCCTGGCGTTACTGACCAGCGCGCCCGTCGACGTGCTGGCGCTGTCCGACGTCATCGGCGACGACCCGGCCACCATCGGTTCGGGGCCATTTTCAGCGGATCCGACGACGTTCGCCGACGCCCGGCAGGTCATCGCGCACCTGGGGGCAAACGTGCCCGCGTCGGTGGCGGCGCACCTGCAGGCCGCGGCGACCGGCGGTTTTCCGGAGACGCCCAAGCCAGGCGATCCTCGGCTGGACCACGTTCGTTACCGCGTCGTCGCCGGTCCCGACGACGCACGCGCCGAAGCCAGGCGGCAGGCCGCGAGCGCCGGCTGGGACGTCGGCGACCTGCCCGCCAACAGCGAACACTCCGTCGAACAGCTGGCGGCGATCGTCGTGCAGCGGGCGCGACAGTTGCTGGCCGCGGCGGCGGCGCGGCGATGCGTCCTGATCGGCAACGGCGAGCCGACCATCAAGCTGCGCGGCGCCGGCCGGGGCGGCCGCGCCACCCACCTGGCCTTGCTGGTGGCGCGGGGCCTCGACCAGCTTGTCGGGCAGCTTCCAGACGCGGCGCGCGGCAAGGCGACCGTGGCGTTTCTGGCGGCCGGGACGGACGACCGGGACGGCAGCAGCGACGTCTCGGGCGGCGTTGTCGATGGCGCGACCTGGGGCCGCGCCGTCGCCCAGGGACTGGATCCGCAGGGCGCCCTGGACCGTTGCGACAGCGCGGCCCTGCTGGAAAAGGTCGGTGCCACGGTGCGCGGGCCGGGGACCTCGAACCTGCTGGACCTGCATTTTCTCGCGGTGAACCACCGGTAAACTTGCCCTCGGGCACCGGTCACCTATAAATTTTGTGGGTGGTAACGCCGCTTTCTCGCTGGTTGCTCGCGGTCGGTCTGGGGACCGGCCTGCTCTTGTCGAACCCTCCCGGGGGTGTCGGCCTCGGCGACGGCGCGGCCCAGGCCGCCCTTCGCAAGCCGACCAAGCGCGCCGGCAAGTCGACGAAGGCATCGGCGAAGGGCAAGCGCGTCGTTCGCGCCCGCGGCAAGAAGGCCATCGTGCGCGAGCGCTACGTCGTCCCCATCAAGGGCGGGATGCCCAACGTGCAGGCCCAGTGCGCGGTGGTGGTCGACGGCGACAGCGGACGCGAGCTTTATGCCCGCTCGCCCGACAAGGAGCGGCCCATCGCTTCGATTTCCAAGCTGGCGGCGACGCTGGTGGTGATGGACAAGGGCCTGGACCTGGAAGGCCTGTCGACGATCTCCAGGACCGACATCGACGTGGCCCGCGGCGGCGCCAAGTCGCGGCTGCTGGACGGGATGACGGTGTCGAATCGCGATCTGCTGCACGCCGCGCTGATGGGCTCGGACAACCGCGCCGTGCCGGCGCTGGGGCGGGCGGTCAAGCTGGCGCCGTCGGATCTGACCGCCGCCATGAACGCCAAGGCCGCCGAGCTGGGCCTGCGGCACACGCGTTTCCGTGATCCCACCGGCCTGTCGACCGACAACGTGTCGACCCCGCGCGAGACCATCGTCATGCTGCGCGCGGTGATGAACCACCCGGTCCTGGGGCCCATCACCCATCGCCTGGAGTACGACGCGCACCCGGTGGGGCGCCCGCCGATCAAGTACGTCAACACGTACAAGCCGGCCGTGCGCAGCAACATCGCCGTGCTGGGCGGCAAGACCGGCTACAACGACGACGCCCGTTACTGTCTGGTCATCGCCGCCAAGATCGACGGTCACCCCTACTTCATGTCGTTCCTGGGGAACGAAGGAAAGCTGACCCGGTTCGGCGACGTGGCGCGGGTGGCCGACTGGGTGGTGTCGCGCAAACCGAAGGGCGTTCCCGGCCCGGTCGCGGACGGACCGGGCACCGCCGTCGCTTATGAAAAATTGCCGGTCGGCGTGGCCGCGCCCGTCGAGGAGAAGCCCTCCCTGGCCGCGCCGCCGCCCGGCGCCGGGCAAGCGCCCGGCACAGCGACCGCGCCAGGCGCAGTGGCCGCGCCGCCCGCGACCGCCGCCGCCGTGACGCCGCCTGGCCCTCCCGCCAGCGGCGTACAATAATAAGCGGCGGAGGAACCGCCATGCTGACCCTCGGCGACGCGCGCCTGACCACGCTGAACGGTGGAAGCTTTCGTCTGGACGGCGGCGCCATGCACGGCGTGGTGCCGAAGACGCTGTGGTCAAAGCTGGTCTCCTGCGACGCCCTCAATCGCTGCGAGTACAGCACGCGCTGCCTGCTGATCGAGACCGGCGGGAAACGCATCCTGGTGGAGACCGGCAACGGTGACAAGTTCCCGGCCAAGCTGAAAGAGATCTACGGCATCGACCACGATCGATCGATCGGAGACGCCCTGCGCGAGGCGGGTGTCGATCCGGCGTCGATCGACTTCGTGGTGATGACCCACCTTCACTTCGATCACAGCGGCGGCACCATCCGCCGCACGGCCGGCGGCGCGCTGACGCCGGTGTTCCCGCGCGCCCGCCACGTGGTGCAGGCGCGCGAATGGCAGGACGCCACCCATCCCCACGAACGTAACCGGGCCAGCTATTTGCCGGAGAACATCCTGCCCCTGCAAGAGGCCGGCGTGTTGCAACTGGTGGACGGTGAAGCCGAGATCGTGCCCGGCGTGCGGGTCATCCCCACGCCCGGACACACCGCCGGCCATCAATCCGTGCTGGTCGGCGCACCGGACGGACCCAAGGCGCTGTTCCTGGGCGACGTCGTGCCGACCGCCGTGCACACCCGTCTGCCCTGGGTGATGGCGTACGATCTGGACCCCGCCCGCAACGTCGAGACGAAGCGCGCGCTTTTTCGGCGCGCCGTCAGCGAGGACTGGCTGGTGCTGTGGGGCCACGATCGCGACCATGCAGCTGGCCGAATTGCGCCGGACAAAGACGGCAACCCTGTTGTGAGGGAATTCGTTACACTCTGACCCGTGACGGGGTCCAAACAGCGCGGCGTCAAGAACGTCTTCGGCAAGCGCCTGGCGCAGCTGCGAAAAGCCCGCGGCCTGACCCAGACCGAGCTGGGCGACAAGGTGGGCATCTCGTTCCGGATGGTGGCCTATTACGAGGGCCAGACCAACTACCTGCCGACGCACATCCTGCCGCAGCTGGCCCGCGCCCTGGGCGTGTCGGTCGACGAGCTGACCGATAGCTCGACGGTGTCGGTGGTGCCGGTCGACGTCGACGGCCAGGTCT
>DATLVT010000001.1:0-4137 GCA_035577105.1 Polyangia bacterium | reverse complement strand
CGCGAACGCGCAGGGCATGCCCTAGACGAGCATGCCCGAATTCCTCTTGTGCCCATTCTCTAGGATCGACGCTGCCCATGAAGGCAGCTGATCAGATTGCCCTGCAGCGCTCAAGAAAAACGTGGCTAATCATCAGTGCAGTGGCAGGACCCGCCCACGCGGAGGAGGCGGACGCCTCTAGGCCCAGATCACTCCGCTACGGTCGTTCGCCGATGTCGATGATGGAGCAGGCCTGGATGGTGTTGAGGCCCAGGCGCTCGGCCTCGGCGACCAGGGCGTCGCTTTCGGAGCCGGGGTTCAGGAAGATCTCGGGGATGGCCTTGGTTTGAAAATCGGGGAGGAGGGTGATGCCGATGGCGGGGGGGACATAGACCGTCGCGCGATCGATGGGACCGGGAATGTCGGTGACGGAGCGGAAGGTCGGCAGGCCTTCCACTGCAGGCTCGTTGGGGTTCACGGGGTAGACGGTCCAGCCGCGGCGCAGGTAGGCGCGCACGGCGCGGTTGCCGTACTTCGCCGGGTTTTGCGAGGCGCCGATGATGGCAACGGATGGCATCAGTCGTGTCCTCAGTCGCTGCCTGGCAGGCCGCAGACGTTGCAGCGGCCGCTGGCGCCGATCACGCCCAGGCAACTTCCGTCGCTGCACAGGCGGCGCTTGGGATCGAAGGTGGCGCCGCCGCCCTCCAGATGGGCCACGTCCGCCAGGGTGCGCGGCAGCGTGGAATCGTCGCTGTCTTCGGCATTTTCCTGGGCGGGGTCCTTGCTGGTGTCCCAGGTGACCGATCCGCTGTCGGTGACTTTGGCTTCGCCTTCGGCGCCCGGGCCGCCGGCCGGCATTCCGCAAACCTTGCACCGGCCGTTGTCGCCTATCAGGCCGACGCACGCACCGTCCGGGCACAGGCGCCGGCGGCTGGGGTCGAAGGTGGTCTCTTCGGTCGTCGTCATCGCTCTCAGGTTACCGCGAATTGGTGGGTGCGGGGGCCCTGGCCTGCTCGAACCTGCGCAGTTCTTCCAGCGCCAGATCGATCTCGTCGCCGATGGGGAAGGTGTCCTCGGCGGTGTGAATCTTCTCCGCGGGACGCGGCCGAAAGACCAGGTTCACGATGGCGGTGACCGGTGCGTCGCTGCGGCTGGCGCGCGGAACTTCCAGGGCAAAGGCCGACTCGCGCAGGCAGCTTTCGATGATGGGCGAACCCAGCGTCGATGACTCGATGTGGGCCGCGGCCACCTCGCCCCGGATCAAGTCAATGGCCAGCCGCACGCGGCCGGTCAGATCACGGGCGGCCGGCGTGGCCGCCGTGCGCGTCTGATAGCAGGCGCGCGCCCGCGGCATGAACGCCAGCGCCAGGGTGTTCTGCACGACGGTGCGATCGACGGTGCCGCGGCCGTCCTCGGCGGTCGCGCTGCTGGCCGCGGGCGGCACCGGTTCGGCCAGCGCGGTGAGGCGCGCCGTCGACAGGTACCAGGGCGTGGCGCTGGTCGTCGGCTCCGCCAGCGGGCGCAGCCAGTCCGCCGGCACGGTCACCGGTCTCAGCGCGGTCGTCACCTCGGTGCCGTGATGAAGCGCGCGCAGCGCGAAGCCCGGGGAGGGCGGTGCCGGCCAGCGCTCGACGAACGTGGCGCCTTCGCCGGGCGCCCACTGTGGGCTGAAAGCGCGCCGTCGCTCGCCGCCCACCAGTTCGACCCGGAAGAGATCGCCGCCGCGGGCAAGCGCGTCGCTGGCGCTGCGCAGGCCGTCGGGGATCTGTCCCGCCGAAATGTCGCGCTGGATTCCGCCGCGGCCGGCGACCAGGCGGCGAAGGGCGGCGCGCGCCGGCGCCGGCGCGGTCTCGTCATCGCTGGCGCGGACCAGCAACACCGCCACCGACAGCTCCAGGCCGGGCACCGCGCCCAGCGCCTTCTGCAGGTCGTCGCCGCTGTCGGCGTCGGGCAAGGCGCCGTCGGTGATCATCACCAGCAGGGGACGCGACCCGAAGGCGCCCCCCTCCCGCCGCAGCAGTTGCCCGGCGGTGCGAAAGGCCAGGGCGACGTCGGTGCCGTTGGCCAGTCGATCGGGGACCATCTCGCCGTCCAGCGCCGCCAGCGCTTCGCCGGTAGCTGGGCGAGCGGTGGCGAACAGTCGTTTGACGGCGCGGTCGAAGAACAGCGCATCGAACGGCGTGTCGGGCGGCAGCGACTCCATCAACTGGCGGGCGACGTCGCGCTGCGCGGACAGCCCCGGCAACCCGACGCTGCGCGAGCGATCGATCAGAAACAGAACGCCGCTGGGCGGTTCACTCTTGTCGGTCAGTCGGGCGGCCGCCACGACGGCCAGGGCCCGCTCGCCGCCTGGCAGCCGGGCGGTCGCCGCGGTCGCCGCGATCAACGCGCCGTCGCGCCCGTCCTTTGCGGCGTCCGCTGGTCGCGGCAGATACGACACCTCCCAGGCGGCGCCGGCCGGGGCCCGCCCCGACGCGTGGACGGTCGATGCGTGCGCGCCGGCGGCGATGCGCTGGCCGGGCAGGGCGATGTCGGCGGCGCCCGCCGCGCGCAGGTTGATCGCTGTCGGCAGCGGGAAGCGATCGGGCGGCGACGGAAACCGCAGGCGCAGCCGCTCGCCCGCTGACTCCAGCAGCGCCGAGAAACGATAGCGCAGCACCGGACCGCCCTGGCCCGGCTCGGCCGTCCAGACCACGCGCAGGCGGTGGCTGGTGCCTTCTTCGGTGGCGTCGCTGACCGGGGTCAACCCGCGCGCCTGCAACGCATCGGCGTAGCCAGCGCGCGCGCCGGCCGCGTCAAACGTCGTCAACGAGCGCCAGCGTCCCGCGTCGGTGCGCTCACGGACGTCGGCGGACAGCAGGACGGCATGGGCGGGCAAGGCCAGATCCAGCAGCGCCTCGCCGGCGTCGGCGCGCCCGCCTGGTGCCGCGGACAACGGACGCGTCACCTCGACCAGGGCCAGGGGCCCGCGGATCGAGATGGCCACCGCGGATTCTGCGTCGTGCCAGGGCTGTGCGGCGACCGCGGCAGGCGCGGTGGCGCCGGTGCTCAGCGCTGCGGCCGCCAGCGTCCCCGCCACCCGGCCAATTCCCAGCGCGCGTCGAGAACAAGTTTGAGGCATCATCGCCCGCCAAGCGAAAGCTTAACTTTCGCGAACCAGCACGTCATCATCATCTGTCCGCACGAAAGTCATGGCCCAGATTCTCGATACCAACGAAAGCACGGCGGTGGAAGCCGCCGTGAAGATTTCAGTGCCGATCCTGACGAGGGGCGGCGTGATTGCCTTTCCCACCGACACGCTGTACGGCATCGGCTGCGTCTTCGGCCACAAGCGCGCCACCGAGCGCATCCAGCGCATGCGCGGCCTGGACGTCAAGACACGCCCGATGTCATTTCTGCTCCCCGACCTGGGCGAGGTGGCCCGTTACGCCGCCGTGAGCACCGAGGCCTATCGCATCCTGTCGCGCATCCTGCCCGGCCCGTACTGCATCGAGCTGGGGGCCACGACCGCGGTGCCCGATCCGTTCGTGGTCGGGCAGCGCCGCACCATCGGCGTTCGTGTCCCCGCCCACCCGCTGTGCGAGAAGATGCTGTGGGCGCTGGGGTTGCCCCTGCTGACCGCCACCGCGAAGGGCCGTGATGGACGCCTGCTGCGCACCGCCGCCGAGATCGAGAGCGAGTTCGGCACCGAGCTGGATCTCATCCTGGACGGCGGGCCGTTGCTGGGACCGCCTTCAACCGTGATCAGCCTGCTCGACGACTGGGTGCGGATCCTGCGCCAGGGCAAGGGCGCCACGGAAAATCTGATCGGCTAGCGGACCCGACGTGGACCCCTCCGTCAGGCGGCTGGCGGGGTGAAGCCGCTGCCGGCCAGGTAGATCTCGATGCTCTGGGCGCGCGAGCTCTCCGGCTTGACGATGCGGACCTCGGCAAAGCGGGCGGCCATCCGGCGGCGGATGGTGGGCAGGTCGGGGCCCTGAAAGATCTTGCCGACGAAGGCGCCGCCCGGGGCCAGCAGCCGCTCGGCCCGCCCCAGCGCCTCCTCGAACAGCGCCGCTGACCGCGCCTGGTCCGTGGCCCGGATGCCGGTGGTGTCCGGGGCCATGTCCGACAGCACGACGTCGAAGGCGGCCGCTTCGCCCAGCAGCTCGGCGTCGG